>JAPLFQ010000019.1 GCA_026390595.1 Ignavibacteriales bacterium | reverse complement strand
AAGCCGTCGCCATATTGGAAGATCAGGACTGCGGTTTGCCGCGTCACTCCCAGCAAATCGCTGAGCGGCGTCATGATCGGCATGCTCAGCGCAGCCTGGCCGCTGCCTGAGGGGACAAGGAAATGGAGCGTGAACTGAACCACGAGCATTGCGTACGCCGAGATGATAGGATGCGCCTGCCGGACAAGCCCTGTCATCGAATCGAGCACCGTGTCGATGATCTTTCCTTCCGACGCTATGACGAGAATTCCGCGTGAACAGGCGACGACAAGCGCTGCCGTCAGCATGTCCTTTGCACCAGAGACAAACGAGTCTGAGAACTCCTTCATTTTCAGGCGGCCGACAAGGCCAGTGAGAATTGCCATACCGAGAAACAGCGCCCCAATCTCGGTGATATACCAGTCGAATTTCAGTGCGCCGACAACCAGGGCGACCAGCGTTGCCGCGAGCACACCAAGGACAATCTTCTGCCGCGCCGACAGATTGCCGACAAGCACGCCCTCGCTGCTCTCCAACCGCTCACCGTCGAGCGCGTAGACCGGGCTCAAAGCAGGATTCTTCTTGATCTTTTTTGCGTAGCGGCCCACGAACAGTATCGAGATCGTCGTGAAGACAACCCACATGACAAGCCGGAATTCGATCCCTGAGAACAGCGGGAGGTCGGCGATTCCCTGCGCCACTCCCACGGTGAACGGATTCAAAAAAGCAGCGGCGAACCCGGTACCGGCGCCGACGAACGGAATTGCAACACCGACAATGGAGTCATACCCCAACGCTCGGGAGAAGGGGATGAAGATGAGGATGAACGCGAGCACCTCTTCGCTCATGCCGAAGGTCGCTCCCGCAAGAGAGAAGAGCGACATGAGAATCGGGATCATGGCTTTCTGCAGCACCGGACTTTTCTCCACGGCGACGGCCAACACCTGGATACCGCTACTGATGGCTCCCGTCGCATTGACCACTCCGAACGCAGCGCCGGCAACGAAGACCAGAGCAATAACGTACGCGGCCAGGACAAAGCCTTTGATGGGGGCGGCGAGCACTTTGTCGATCCCCTGCGGTTGGGGGGCAACCTGCGTGTAGGTCCCCGGGACGACAACCGTGCGGCCATCCTTCTCCATCCGCTTGAACTCCCCGGCGGGTACAATCCAGGTGAGCATGCCGAAGAGAGCGATGATCGAGAAAATCAGAACGAGCGTCGGGGGAATTCGCATTGATTCGCCGCCTCAGTTTGAGAGCCGGATGACTTTTTTCGACTTGAGGTCATAGACGGAGCCGCTGCGCAAAACGCTCATCCGGATGTCCGATGCGCGCACGCCGTACCCTTTGGGATCGCGCTGGACCTCGGACCTTGTGGCGTCGAACACGAGCACGACAGACCTTCCGAGCACTTCAAATGTGTGATCGGGTTTCATCCAAATCGCCGTAGCCTCGTCAATGCCGATTCCCACTTTGTCAGGGTGCTCGAGGATGACGCTGATGAGCCGGTTGCTCCTGCGCCGGATGAGGAAATGCTGATCGACGATCGCGTCGTCAATGAAACCAAACCCGCTTGTCGTGATGATATTGTCGATTTCGATTTTGTTGAATGAGGAATCCCTCGTAGGCCTTTTTTCATCGCCTGTAAGCATGATCGTGCTCATGACCGCAGCGCCCGCGCTCGTTCCACCGAGCACCGCCCCCTTGTGATAGAGTTCGTGAAGCCGCTTCTCCGTCCTGGTTCCTTTGAGAACCGCGGTCAGCTTCGATTGATCACCGCCGCCGAAATAGACTCCCGTCACGTCATCGAGCAAGGCCAGGATGGAGTCGCTGTTCGCCTGTTCGCGAGTGATATAGAGATGCAGCACTGATCCTGCTCCAAAGGATTTCATATCAGCGATGCGCTCCTGTGCCATCGTGTCGCCATAGACGCTCGCCATAGGAAAGAACGCTATCTTCGACTTCTCCCCTCCCGCCAGCTGAATAAACGGTTTCATCACTTCGGCTCCCCTGTTCCCCCCGCCGATGATGATGAGGCTCCCCTTTGGCCCTTCCTGAGCAAGAAGGCATGCCGAAATTGGAAGAATCATGGCAAGAAGCACAATAATGGTTCTCATCGCGGAGACGCCCCGATGGAAGAATCGGGGTAAACGGAGAGCGCCGAGCATCGCAGAGTCTGATTCCTGGAACTCTCCGCGATTCTCTGCAGCCTCTGCGCCTCTGCGTTGAAACATACGAAATGAATGAGAGGAACTGATGTTAGCGATTCTGTACAAGTTCATGTGCGATCCTGGATGATGTGTGGAGATCTTCGAGAAGGAAAAATTCGTCAACTGAATGCGGCTTCTGGGCGCCGATACCGATATTCACAGCAGGAATCCCTTTTGCGTTGTATTTGTTCGCATCGCTCCCTCCCATGTACCGGATGGGCTGCGGAGTAAGTCCGGCAGCGCGCAGAGCGGCTTCGAGCGTCACGACGGCGGCTGAGTCGGGGTTGTGGACGTACGGCTCAAAATCAGGGAGAGCATCAAACTGCACACGCCCCGTTCCCTGGACAGTCTTCTCAAAAGTCTGGCGGATGAGGTCGAGTTGGCGGCTGATTCTTTCCGGATAGAACGAGCGCACTTCTCCCTCAATAGTAACCTTGTCCGGGACGACATTGACCGCTTCTCCGCCGTAGATCTTTCCGATGTTGGCTGTCGTGTCCGCATCAATCCTCCCGAACCGGAGCTTGCTGATCGCGGCCGCGCTGAGAGCGATTGCGCTGATACCTTCTTCAGGCGCGACGCCGGCATGTGCGGCCTTGCCGAAGAACTGCGCGGTGAACGCATACAGCCCAACCGATTCCCGGATGTAAATTCCCGGCCGCTTCGAACAATCAAAAACGTACGCTGCAGAAACGTTGCGGCTGGCGAGATCAATAGCGTCTGCTCCGTAGAGGCCGGTTTCCTCGCACACCGTGAGTGCGACAAAGAAATTGCGATGCGGGGCTATCGTCTTCGCCACCCTCAGCAAGAGGTCCACGAGTATCGAGAGACCCATTCTGTTATCTGCACCGAGGATCGTCGTGCCGTCGGATGTGACCCTGTCATCCCTCACAATTGCCTTGAGCGCTGCCGTTGACTGCACCGTGTCGAGATGGGCTTCGAGGAGAATTGCCGGGGCGTGTTCATCGAATGCGGGCGGAAAGCAGAGAAGGTTGCCGCTGTTCCCCTTGACGATCCCGGCGGCATCGTCTTCAACGACACGAATGCCCCCCTGCCGGAGGAGTGCTGTGACTTCGTCCGTGATTGCCCGCTCGGCATGCGAAACGCCTTCGATCGGAGCGAGACGCAGGAAAAGCGATAAAAGTTCCTGTTCAGCGGATGACATAGTGGGGGTGAACGAATTGTTTCAGGTGCTTGGGGGAGCGAAACATCTATTCCGCAAATTACACGATTTCCTTTCACTGTCAAGCGGATTCGGTGCGCCGCGGGGGATCCGTTGCCGGCGGCCGGAGCTCGGACCAACCCTCTGCTATTCTCCCCGGGGGCCGGAAAAGAGAATCCCGACCGGCTCTCTGCCGATCGGGATTCTGAAGGTCAGACCCTCTTGCGTGTTACTTCGTCAACACCATTTTCCTGGTTTGAGCCGAGTTCCCCGCCCGCAATTCGTAAAGATACAACCCGCTCGGATGATTCCCCGCATTCCATTCGACTGAGTAACTGCCCATGTCCATGCGCTGGTCTATCAACGTGGCCACCTGCCGGCCGAGAACGTCATAGACGCTCAATCGAACCGGTGATTGCTGCACAAGACTGAATCGGATAGTGGTCGAAGGATTGAACGGATTGGGATAGTTCTGAGACAAGCTGAACGCCGTCGGCACCGTCCCCTCCCTCTCCACTGCGGAGATCGTGGTGACACTGAAGTACTCCACATTGACAGGAATACTCGCCCCATTCTGGTCAACGGCGGTCACGTCAAACAACGTGAACTGGACGTTTGTCCCTGAGGTTGGAACGAACTGCGCCGAGGCGATCGTACCTGCGCCCACTGAGCCAGGCACCGTCGTTCTCGACACTCCCATATCAACTGTCTGCGCATCGATCGTGCGGAAATAGGAGATCGCAGTCGTCGACATAAACGAGCCGGCAGCGGCGCTTCCATCCACATATGTGCACGACGGCACATCGCTCCGTAATTTGAATGCGATCCCGTACAAGGCCGGGTTCGACGTGAAATCACTCGCCTGAACCGTCACGGTGAACGGCTTGTAGATTTGGTACGGCCCGATTCCGACCGGTTTCACAGAGGGACCGCCGATAATTATCGAAAGGCTCAAGGTATCGACAGTGATGCGGGCACCATACTGGTCGACAGCGATAACGTCTGAGAGCGTGAACCGGATCAGTCCTGATGCTGTGGAGACAAACTGCGCTTTCGCGACCGGACCTGTGCCGGTAGCACCCGGGGCTGATGTTTTCGTCACGCCCATATCGACCATCTGGCTGTTTACTTTCTGGAAAAACGTCAGCGGACTCGAACCAAGAAACGTTCCGGCAGCTCCGCTGCCATCGACATAGGTGCAGGATGATTTGTCGCATTTCAGTTTGAAGGAAATCCCATACAGTCCGGTTCCGACGTTCATCCCGCTGGCGTACACTTCAACGGAAAAAGGCTGTCCAATCTGATATGGACCGCTGCTCATCGGTACCACCATTGCGCCGCCAACTGTCACAGGAGTACTCGCAGTATCAAAAAGAACGGCAGCGCCGGCCTGGTCTACACCCGTCACATCCGACATAGAGAACCGAACCAATCCGGTAACAGACGATACAAACTGTGCTCTCGCTACTGAGCCTGTTCCGTTCACACCGGGACTTGCGGTCTTCGTAACTCCCAGGTCAACGGTTTGAGCATTCACTTTTCTGAAGAAGGTAAGCGGGCTCGATCCGAGAAAACTTCCTGCGGCACCTGACGCATCAACATACGTGCACGTCGCCTTGTCGCTCTGAAGCTTCAGTGCGAGTCCGTAGAGACCCGAAACCGTGACGGGATCTCCGACACGGACCTCCACCCAGAACGGCTTTCCAGCCTGCACATAGCCGGCCACTGAAGGTTTCAGCGAGGCTTTCCCGGAACCTGACGTCGACCCCGAAGCGAGAATGACATTGTCGAGGTCGCACTTGTCGGTACCATTCTGATACTCGCCGCGTATCAGAAGTCTGGTGATTGAACCGAGCACGGTTTTAAGCTCAGCCGCAGTTGGCGCAGTTCCGGACAGCGAAGTTTTCTTCCATCCGGCGGTTTCGAGCAACGATACCTGGTAATGCGTCCACGTGGTGGCGGGATTGTTCGGAGTGTCGAACACAAGCCGCAACCCACCCCCCTCTATGATGATGTCTTCAATGTCATACTGGCTGCTCGTGTAGTACTGCCTGAGGTCAAAGCTGAGACTTCCTCCATACGAGAATGACTGGTTCCCCAGGAATTTTGTTGGAGCCTTGAAGTACCAATCATCGCCTCCGGCGTCTTCACCGTAAATGTATCCCCCAGGATTTCCTCCGGCTGCCATGTAGGTCGGGCCGCCTGCAAGCCCCTCGACTATCCACCCATCGGTGTTCGTATCAAATGTGCTTGTAACCGTGGTCTGAGCTGCCAGATTACCGACAGTCAGCATGAGCGCAAGCACCACGACGTGGCCAAGCGATTTCACGAGCATCAACCCGGGGATCTCCGGAAAGTTCGTTCTCATCGTTGTGATGATCATAAATTCTACTCCTCCATGGTTCGACAGCGATGGCAGGTCGGTTATTCACGCCCCGCCCCGAGCCAAAGGACCGTGGGGGAAGCTGTGAGCGATTCGTCACAGTGCATCCCCCACCGCCGGTCAACTTTGGATTACTTCATGAGGATCATGCGCTGAGTTTCGGTCGTCGATTTGCCGGAACCCGTCGTTGCTGTCATCCGGTAGAAGTATACTCCGCTCTCCATCACAAGTCCTTCCGTGTTCTTTCCATCCCACATGACGCTGTATGTCCCAGGGGAGCGCACGCCTTCTGTGAGAGACCTGATTTCACGTCCGAGCATGTCGAAAACGGCCAGCTTCACGCGTGACTCTTCGGGGATGCTGAACGAAATCGTTGTGGTGGGATTGAACGGATTTGGATAGTTCTGCGTGAGCCGATATTGTGTGGGGAGCTGAATCTCGGCCTGAGCAGAAGTCAGAACTCCCTTGTATGAACCGCCTGAAACAACAAGAGGATTGCCATCGGCATCGTTCGCGTGGATCTCGACGATTTCGAGAGAGAGCGCCCCTGGATTCCGATCGACCAGGTCGAGCGAAATTGTTGCGAGTTCTCCGGAGCCACTGAATCCGGTTCCACGTGTCTGCGTCATGCCGACCTGAGCGGTCCCTTCCTTATCGAGCGCGTTGCTCACAATCAGAGCGTCACCGAGGACAGATCCTGCCGTTTCGGTCGACACATAACGCATCGCAGATTGATCCGTGCTGTACTTCAGCGTGAATGCGATGCCATACACCGTCCGCACCGTCCTGAGGATGACAGGGACACGCACGCGGCTCGTGCCGGGGCGCCGCGTCACGGCGCCAATCTGGAGCGCGGCATCTGTCTGCCGATCTCCACCCGCGGCAACCACAACCGGTTCGATGCTGTTCGTCGTGACAGTGTGTGTCTTGCCGTAGTTGAGCCCGATCGGCAGGAGGTCCGCCGCATCGATAATACCGCTCCCATCGGCGTCGGCATACACCTTCTTTCCCGGAGGCTCGCTCGCCCAATACGTACGCGTGTATGCTGACCATTGGTTGCCGGGGCTGTTCGCACCCGGCCGGGACTGGCCGTAGTACACACCGAGAGGCAAGATATCGGACGCATTGGCGGTGCCATTGTTGTCGCAGTCACCCGGCCACACTGCCGCGTTGCCACCGGAGGTTCCCGGAGTGATCGTCACGCTCAGAGCCGTCGGAGAGAACTGCACCGGACCTCCGAACGAGTTCGTCGCGATGACATCGTACAGCGAGAACGTGAGACCGAAGGATGTTGTAACCGAAGTCGGTACCAGGAATTGCGCTCGCGCAACAACGCCGCTTCCGTTGACACCGGGAGCCGCTGACTTCGTCACGCCGATGCTCACCGTTTGGGCGTCTACCATCTGGAATGCCGTCACAGGACTCGTTCCAAGGAAGCTTCCCGCCACAGCGCTGCCGTTGACATAGGAGCATAATACAGCGCTGGCACTCAACTTGAAGACGATGCTGTAGAGATCCGACACAGCAGTCGGATCACCCACCTTCACATCGATGTAGAATGGTATTCCCGTTGAGGCAGTCGCCGGGCCCACGGGGATAATGCTTGAGATGGTCGATGTATTCGGCGCAGTGTACGATTTGGATTTGTTGTCCGTCGTCCCGTTGTAGTTCACAGCAATGTTCACGCTTCGGACAGTCCCGTTGCGGGAGGAGTTGTGCGTTGTGTACGTAATCAGGTACTGATTCGCAAGCTGCTGAGAGATGCTTTGGTAGATGCGCGACAAGTCCGCGGAAGTTGGAGCCGCGTAGTAGGCTCCTCCGGTCTGCGTGGCAATCTGCTGAAGCGTTTGGTCGGAGCTTGAGCCGAGCCCGATCGAAAACACCGGGATGCTGTATTGGTTGGCATACGCGATCGCTTCTGTCAGTGTATGTGTGCCGGAGTTGTTCTGCCCGTCGGACATCAGGATGATCGCTTTCCGTCCCGACTGCAGCCTCGTCTGGTTCACCGATTCGTACAAAGCGTCGTAGATTGCGGTGTTGTTTCCGGAGACGACTGCATTAATCGCGTTCGTCAACACGGTCTTATCCGATGTGAAACCCTGGACGACGGTCACGACGTCGTCAAAAGAGATCAGTGCAGCCTTATCGCCTGTCTGCAGCATACTGACAAAGGTAGCCGATGCCGTTTTGGCGTCGGTGAGGGGCGTTCCGGCCATGCTTCCGCTCTTGTCGATCGTGAGCATCACGGAGACACTCGAGCCGCCGCTTCCAACCGGCACAACGGTAAACGGGCTTTCCGTCGTCCCATCTTCTTTTACGACGAAGTTGCTCGTCGTGAGTCCGGGGATCGACACACCCGCAAGCGTGTTGGCGCTGACGTACGATTTGATCACCGGAAAAGCGCTGGCGTCAACCTGATTATAGATAAGGCTCATTGTCGACGAAGAACCCCCGATATAAGGGATGAAGACCTTTCGGGACAGCGAATACGTTTGCAATCCCGTTGCTGTGGACGAGACGCTGTACGCCAGCGTATCTCCTGCAGTCTTCACGGCATTCGATGCCTGGACAGACCACGTTACGACGCCGGAAGCATTCTGAGCAAGTGTAGACGGACTCACACTCTTCGTGGCAGAGCCCGAAGCAAGCGCCAATCCCAGGGGAAGATTCAGCGTAGCGGAAACGTTACTCGCTGTAGCCGTGCCGGTGTTTTGGACGTTGAGGATGATGTCGAACGGATTGGGTGAGAGCGATGTTCCGACGGCGCTCAGAGATGACGGGCCGGCCAAGTTCATGGAGAGAGTGCCCTGAGAGACAGACACAGAGCCGGTTCCATACATCGTTGCGATTGTTATCGAGGCACCCGGAGCGATTGTGCGGAGCGCCCATTGCATCAGCACTGCGCTATCACCGTACGAACTGCCGGTGCGCGTGTAGTCCCAGAGAATTCCACTGAATGTGCCCCACGACCCGATCGAAAGCTTGTCGGGCGTGACAACGCCAGACCCGGTGAGCGTTGCACGGCTGACTAATCCGGGGTTGGACGGCGTCCCTTCGAATGCCTGCCAGTAGGACGGAATGCCCGGTGCAACAAACACCGTATCCCGTGGCACGACACCGGTAGTGCTCGTTTGGAGCAATGCAGCATCGTTCGTGTTGACCTGCGTGTCAAACATCATGAGCAAGCCAGCGCCATGGCTTTTCGTGTCGTTGTTCTTGATTGTGTATTGGATCCAAATCGCACCGGAAGAATCACCGATAACCGGTGTCAACCTCTGCGTTACTTCAATCGAGTTCGGCAAAGTCCATTTCATTACGAGCGAGCTGTCCGACGCATCTATCGATGCGGTTCCAGTGGGAAATCCGGTCGCACCAGAGACGTACCCGCTTGAAGTGGTGTTCCGGGTGTTGTAGTAGGTTGAATCGATACGAACAGTTGACCAACTCGTGGATCCCTCAGTAGGGAAACCATAAAGCAGCCTGCGACCGTCGGCCGTCCCGATTGTAAAACGTCCATCACTCGTGCTCATGGCAACTTTGATGTACTTGTTCCCAGCATTCGAGGTCGTTCCAATGAACCCCGCCCCCTTCTGCTTTTCCAACCCACCTTCGCGCGGCGTCGAGTGAAGACTCTGTGCGAATGCTGACACAGGTATCAGCACGGCCAGTACCATGCACACAAACAAAAGAACTGTTTGTTTAAAGTTCATGACAACCTCCTTATGAATGGATCGGGAATGGAGACCCTTGTAAGACAATAATTCAGTTTGCCGAATGGTCACATCGACTACTCCAGATCGGACAGGTGTGGACACACCTCCACGACAGCAAACGTGACCGAGACTTCACGCGCAGAATCATCAGGATAGAGTTATACAAAGAACACACTGTCAGTTGAGACGAAAACAGGTGCCATTGCTAATATGTAATCAGGGGGGAAAAATCGACCCCCGCCTTGGGGAGCGATCATCGGTGCACTGGAAAGAATCAAAAACTTTTCGTGATAATCAATCACGCCCCACAAGAAAATCCCTGGAATTCGCATGGACTCACCTGTCGGATCATGCAGACATGCGGGACAAGACATCTGCCCGTGGCAACCGGAATTTCATAAGTCCATCCCGGCAACTCGGTGAGGCCAATCTCTCTGCGTGCCATTTCTCAAACTAGAAAAACGATTACCAGCATGGTAATATTTGTCAGAGGAAACAGTGTTGCCAATCGCCAGTCGTCCCATTTCGAGACAGATTGGGAACAAGTTCTTTCGCTTTCTTCCTCGCTCGCCCGCCGCGCATTTATCGGAATCTTCTCAATTCTCTCCCCCATGCGTGCATCGTTTCCCCGAGTTCATTTTTTCCACAATGAATCCCAGCCGCTCGACAAAAAGAAATAGGGCCCCATACGCGGGGCCCCTTTTCATGAGAGCAACAGCAAGCGCAACACAGGCACCTACTTAAGCAGAACGAGCTTGCGGGTTTGGATGAAATCCCCCGCAGTCAGACGATAGAAGTAGATGCCGGAAGACAATCTTGTGGCATCCCAGATGACACTGTGTTTCCCGGGAGTCTGTTCCTCGTCAAGCAGACCTGCCACTTCCCTTCCGAGCACGTCGTAGATCTTGAGCGAGGCCCGAACTTCTGATGCCAGCGTATAGGCAATCGTAGTCGACGGGTTGAACGGATTTGGGTAGTTCTGATCGAGTGCGAATTCGACCGGAGTAACTCTGTCCGATTCACCTACACCATTTGTAATGTCTGAGCTAATAGGCGTCGGTCTGGCTGTTTCAACATTGCCGACGTTGTCTTTGGAAAGGGCGTAGAATGAGTACTTGTGCGTGTACATGTCGAGGTTCACAACCATCGAATCAGCCGTCGTCGAGCCGATTGCCTGGTATGTGCCACTATCCTTCGCGGCATACACTGTGTATGACTCCACACCGGACCCATTAAGGTCATCAGCTCCAGACCAGCGAACGACCAACCTCGATGCGGTCATTCTGGTCGGGATTCCTTTCATCGTCGTTTTTGGCGGAGAGAAATCAAGCGTATTCACAAATTCATTTGTCGCGATCGGCGCGTTCATATCAAAGACGATCGTCGCGCGGTTCTTGATGGTCGTGCCGGAAGTTAGATTCGGTTTCGCATTAACACTAAAGGCCACCCAGCCTTCGCCTTGCGGCGGTGTAACGTTCGGCGGTAGATCAATTCCCTCGATCTCCCACCGTACCATGTTCCCGGTTCGCGTCTTCTTCCAGACATACTGTGCAGAATCATGACTCGTGGCACCGAATTCGAATGACTCTGGATCGAACTCTGCGCGCAGCGTATCAACAATCGTAATCTTCCATGCCGGAGCTGTGGCTTCTTTCTTGTTCTCGAAGAGAATCCGGTAGTTCATCTTTCCAGCTGAGGTGATGTAGTTCTGCGTCCCGAACCCGGTCGGTCCCACTTTTTCGTTCGGGTCAAATGACCTCACCGGATTTGTCTTCTTCAGGCTTTTCGAAGAGATTTCCACATCCGTCGTTTCCGTTACTCCAAAGTACCCCACGTCATCCATGAGCCAAACCCACAACCTCGCCCTGAGATTCGGCACGACTCTTTTGACGGCGCCAATAGTTGATGCAGCGATATCATAGGCACCTCCCGTAATATTCATTGCTTTGGTAATCAGAATCTTCGACAGTTTCTCACCGACTTTCTTCACAGGTTCCGAGCCAATGTTCTCTTTCTTGGCCTGAGGCAAGTATATATCACCCGTGTTGGCGAATATTATTTTCGCCTTATCCATCTTATCCGGAGGAAGCGTTGTGGCTTCCTCTGCTTTCTTACCGAGGTAGTCTATCCCCGAAGCAACAATCTTTGCGCCATACTTCGTAACGACGTATGTCACTGCCGCGGCTGCCGCGGTTGTGAGCGGTTCTATCAGAATCTCTGAGTCCTTGCCCAGGCGAAGTGGACTCGCACCTGACAATTTGCTCACCGGCGGAGAATCAGATGTCAGAATAATGTCGAACGCTCGCGCTTCGCGGGGATTCATCGGAGCGACCCAGAAGACAGCCGACGAATCGTCCCCATCATAGCAGATGCTGTCTGCCGGGAAGATGTCTTTTCGTCCATCCAGCTGGGTAATCTCAGCGCTCTTGATATGGACGAATTTCTCTGTCATGACGGGCAGAAGGAAATCGAGCGTCGGGGAATCCGAGTTGTTGTAGTAATTAATCGTATACCGGTTCGGGGCACCGCCGATCCTGATCTGATTCCTGCCCGAGATCGACACAACTATCGACGGCCTGACGGATGATGGATCGGCTGTCGAAGAGATGACATAGTCTCCGAATCCAGGAGCGTCAGCAAGAGTGATGGAATTGCCATTCAGATCGCGAGTGAGGTTGGCGGTCGTTGAGACCTGCTTCCACGTCATCCCGCTGTCCTGAGATTGATAGACCTGAAGGGCCGATTCAGTATTCGTTCCGAGCAGAACATCGTCATAGAGGAATGTCATGGATGAAAAAGACTGTCTCGGATTCGACGCAAACGTCCTGACGCGCCAGTAGCATTTGACTGCGCCTGCATACGTCGAAGGGACCTGATGGCCGTAGGATAGAATTCGCACCGAGTCGATGGCGACGTTTGGCAGGACTTTGATTCGGGACTTGAAGAACGAATAGTCTGCGATTCCCGTGAACTTCCTTGTTGTCGTTATGCAGCTCCAATTGTCGAGCGCAGGATCGAGAGTCCCGTTGGCGGTAAAGATTGTTGCACCATTTGCGAGCAGGCACTTCGAGTTGGCAGCAACTGTCAGATTAGGCAGGTAGTTGTCACCCACCAACACCACTTTCTCCCCGATAGAAGAATAGGGCGCCGTACTGAGCCGGTCAACAATTGTTCTGTTGCCCGTGCCCGCAAGTTGAACACCCTGGTTGGTGATCGGCTTGTTCGCCAGGAGATTGCCTGTCACACTCACGATGAAAGGATTTCTGCCAGTATATCGCATGATACCGTTGTTGGTGATGTTTCCAACGACGGCAAGAGTCCGCGGGTTAGAATAGTACTCAGAAATACTCTCGACCGTGTCGACGACTGTGACGCTGCCTCTCATCGTCACCAATGTGTTTATCTGCAGACGTCCTTTGAGGTAAATCGCACCATCATAGGTAATATTGTTCATCATCGGATAGTTTGGCGTCCCATAGATGTTGTACCCCGGGGATCCTATGATGTCTCTTGTATTGATCACAATCCCATTGGTGAACCCGGCCGCCTCACTGACCAACGTGATGCTGTAATTCTTCATGTCCATGACAGTCTTGTTCAAATTGAAGCTGCCTGTGAAGACTACATCGCTGGCGGCGACGATCATTCCGAGAGAATCTGTTACCCTGAACGGCGATTCAAACCTCTTGCCCGGGCCGAGCGTGATCACCTGATTGCCGGTCCCACTCAGATCGGTCCGGTTATGAATCCATTTCCCATTGTTCGTGATGTCCCCCGACACATTCAAAGCCATGGGATTCCTGCCACCCCATCTGATAATACCATTGTTCGTCAGATTACCTGTAATCTTCAGGAGGCGCTCGTTTGAGTAGTAGTCCGATATGCTCTCTATTGTATCGGTGATGGTCGTGTTTCCGATGAACGTGACGGTATGGTTGATCTGGATTCTTCCGCGGATATTGACGGCACCGCTGTACGTTACGTTGTACATAGCGGAATAATTGGCGGTACCATACTGATTATATCCGGGCAGCCCGGTGATGTCCTTTGCAGATAGCACGGTACCATTGGTAAGGAGTGTACCCTCGCCCACAAATGTGAGGCTGAACGACTTCATGTCGAGGGTCCTCTTCCCGAGGTCTACAGTGGACGTGAACGTCAGATTCGACCCGGCGGCAACACTTGGTTTGGAGGTCGTATCAACGGTGATAACGCAGCTGTACCTGTTTGCTGCCCCAGCGGTCAATGTCTGGGTTCCGGTCCCGTTCAGCTCAACTCTGCGGGGTGTCCACGTTCCATTGTTTGTGATATTGCCCTTGACTCTCAACACAAGCGGCTGATTGCCATAACTCGCGATAGAGCCATTATTCGTTACATTCCCATTCACAATCAGTATTCTCTCATTGGCGTAGTAGTCGGTCGTATTGTTCAGTGTACCGCCAGCGTTGACAGTCAGGTTTCTGCATGAGCCGTCTCCGTTTTCAAATGCAACGGTTCCCGCGATGACAACATCACTGCCAGAAGATGGGACAACCCCGCCAATCCAGGCGCCTCCGCTGTTCCACCGGCCCCCGGTGACTGTTGACGTAATCGTTTGAGCAGCGGCATTCTGCTGCGCGATGCCCAGCATGATTACGCTGAGAAAAAGCATCCCTCGTAACGAAGTTCTCATTGCAGCCTCCAGCGATTGGTGATGTGGGGAATCCTTGAAGAGCATTTGTCTTGCGCGGTGGAATTGCGCCGGTGCGACATAAAAGTCCACGGAAGGTCATCCAAGAGCGGAGTAATTCCCTGCATGCTTCCGGCGATATGATTGATCGTTGTGAATACTGGGAATGATGCCGGACATGCCTCCGGGATGTTGCCAAATAATGTCCGTAATTATTCGAGACAACTTCGGTGCTGGCTTGTTCGGATGAAGCTATGCACCTTTTCGTTCTCAGTCAAGGCCTATTCGCCGATGATGCATACCAGATTCCATCGCGTCTCATTACGGTTCACGACCAGGTGAACATCCCACTCCGCGGCGACTTCGTTGACGACAAGGAATCTGGTCGAAGGAAAAAAGGGGAATTCTGGACAAGCAGCTGTTAGCCTCGCAGGTCCTTCCGGGCAACAATGAGTACTGATCTGGAAAGAGAACGCAAAATATGGTACACTAACGAGTACAGGCGGCAGACGCTGCCTGTTGAACGTATGGCCACCATCAATGATATTGACTCCGGTCAGGTCCGGAGACTGTCCTGGGCAATGTATGTGACCTGCACCGCCCACCAAATTGAAGAGCAAGGAATGAACTTCTACGGCAGAGTACTCACAATCGTTTGCGCCATTGTCCTCCTGGTCCAGAGCAGCGCGGGACAACAGCTGACGCGCTATCAATACGTGTTCCCAAAACCCGACTCCCGGTACGTATCAACGGAAGCAATCATCATCCTCAGGCCGGGCAGGGAAATCGAACGATCTTCGGTTTCAGCATCGCTGATCAGCGTCAAAGGTTCTCAGAGCGGTCTCCATCGCGGTACGATGATCCTTTCCGATGATCAGAGAACAATGGTTTTCAACCCGCGGGAACCGTTTGTCGAGAATGAACGTGTGAGCGTCGATGTCACAGCCGGACTACGGGGGACAGACGGGTCAACGATCGGCGGTGTATCTTTCCGGTTCGCCACTTCGATCGCTCCCCCTTCTGCTCCAACTGTCGCGGACGAACAACAACCTCCTGCAACGGGCATCCGGGACGGTCGCACAGATCAACGGACCTTTGTCACGGCAGGGGATTCGATTCCCGCGGATTTTCCCCCGCTCAGAGTCGACACGGTCAACAATCCTGCGTCGGGCGAGCTCTTTCTCGGGGTGTTCAGCGGCATAGGCGGTGCCTCAACCTATGCGAACTATCTGATCGTTGCGGACAACAGAGGAAAACCTCTCGCATACAAGAGAATTGGGACTCTCGTGAACCCGTTTGCCTATATGTTCAAGGCCGATCCGACCGGTCTCTACTCATATATCGACCGGACTCCTACAGCCACGAACATCAGGATCGTCGACAGCACATTCGCGCAGGTCGATACCTACCCCAGAGGAAATCCTGCCACCGCGAGCCATGCAGATTTCCTGCTTCTCCCAAACGGACACGCTCTCGTGCTGTATTTCGACGTCAAGACCATCGACATGAGCAAGATCGTGCAGGGAGGGCATCCCGCAGCGAGTGTCATGGGCAACCTCATCCAGGAATTTGACATCAACAAGAATGTCGTCTTTCAATGGAGCAGTTTCGACTACCTACCGATCACCGACACATACGAAGATACACTTGCGGCCTCATTCGACTATTCGCATGCGAACACTCTCTCGCTCGACCAGGACGGGAATATGCTGCTCTCCAACAGGCACATGTCCGAGGTCACTAAGGTCGACAGGAATACAGGCGAGATCATCTGGCGGCTGGGCGGGAAGCGGAACCAGTTTACCTTCCTCAACGAGCATTCCGAGAACAGCCCGCTCTACTTCTCTTATCCGCATCACATACAGCGTCTCGCGAACGGCAACATCATCATGTTCGACAACGGAAATCAGCGCAAGACAAAATACTCGCGTGTGGTGGAGTACCGGTTGGACGAGACAAACAAGATCGCTACGCTGGCCTGGGAGTACCGACACACGCCTGATATCTACGCATCGGCACAGGGATCGGTGCAGAGGTTTGCAAATGGAAACACGTTGATCGGTTGGGGAGATGCAAGCCTGCAGGGACAGACTGCCATAACGGAAATCCGTTCAGACAACACCGTGGCATTTGAGCTCTCGCTTCCCGCCGGATACCGAAGCATGCGCGTATATCGGCTTTCCTGGAAATCGATGACACCAGCGGCGACGTACACGCGCTACGAACTTCTCCAGGGGAACACCTATTCGTTCAACGACACAACTCCCTCCGGCCGCACGGGTGTCCGGCTGAAGTTCAACGAGATGTCGACGATACCCTACAACAGCGCGATGGTGCAGAGATTCTCCGTCGCGCCGGCAAAGCCGCAGTTTGCCGGTAGATCCCCCTGGATGGCATCGCAGCGCGTGACGATTGCGCAGTTCGGTATTTCCACCTTGAATGCAGATATCTCCTTCGACGCCGCGATGATTCCCGGGATTCCTGCTCCTGACCGCGTCACGGTCTTCCAGCGGGAGACTATCGGGACGGGGACGTTCTCGCCTCTTTCGACTTCCTACAACACCGTCAGAAACGAGATCGTGGCAACTACGTCGAAGCTTGGAGAATTTATTTTCTGCTGGGGCGACAACGATACGCTGGCGAGCGCTCCCATCCTCGTCTCGCCCGCCGAAAGAGACAGTGTGAATCAGAAACTTCCGCTCGCGTTGGTCTGGGACCCCAAGGGATATGTGACGGGCTTTCATGTTCAGGTGGCCCTCGATTCGCTCTTCAGGACTCTCGTGCTGAACGATTCGCTCCTCACCTCTCCGGCGGACACGCTCAAAGGGATTTCCAGCGGAACGAAGTACTACTGGAGGGTCCGCTCACGCAACTACGGACAGACGAGCGCCTGGTCGGCCTTCAGGAGATTCAGCGCCACCGCGCCCTATATCGCCATCCTGTCGCCGAACGGCCGCGAGGTGTGGCAACGTGGACAGCAGTTTTTCGTCAAGTGGGTTGGCAACATCAACGACAGAGTGAGAATTGACCTTTACAGAGGCTCCGGCAAGCAGAGCACGGTGAAGGACTCTGTGACGAATCTGGGTGCCTATGCCTGGACGATCCCGTCGTCGCTCGCCCCAGATACAACATACAGGATCAGGGTTACGAGCGTCGCGGATAGTTCGCTGTTCAGCACGAGCGCGGGCATGTTCTCGGTGATTTCAGGTTCGACGGGAGTTGAGGCCCGTGATCAGGTCGCAGGTGAATTCGCGTTGTCGCAGAATTATCCTAACCCGTTTAATCCAAGAACAGCTATTAGCTATCAGCTATTGGCTGATAGCTTCGTGAGACTCGTTGTGTTCGATGTGCTGGGGAGGGAGATCTCCACGCTCGCGAACAATATCCAACAAGCTGGTACGTACCTCATCACGTGGGATGCCTCAGCGTTTCCAAGTGGAGTGTACTTCTATCGCTTGAATGCTCAACTCACGGGCAGGGGCGAGGCGGGGGGATTCGTAGCAACGAAGAAAATGGTCTACGCTAAATAGAGACAGGTCAGAAATTCATCCGGAAGCAAGTCTAACGCCAAAGCGTTTTTGCCGGCGAGCTTATTTCAGATAGAGCATCTTCCCCACTTTTGAGACATTCCCAACCTGCAATCCGAAAAGATACAATCCGCTTGGCAGATTGTCCGGCGCGAAGAACGCTTTGTGCGTCCCGGGCGCCTGCTGTTCGTTCACGAGAGTGGCCACCTGTCTTCCGAGCACGTCAAAGACCTTGAGTGAGGCGAAGCCATTAGCCGACCCTTCGACTCCGCTCAGGGCAGGCAGCACATAGCTGATGGCCGTCGTGGAATTAAACGGATTCGGGAAGTTCCGCTCCAGACGTATCTCGCTTGCGACGGGAGTGTTTTCGACGATAGAGGTGACACTCTGTAGATTCAACGGAAACCGGAATATCCTGTAACTGAAGACATCCGCCGGGAAGGACATCTCAAAAACCTTCTCGCCTCTCGCATTGACTTCTGTCGCCCCAAGCTGACTTTTGCCCCAACTGATGAATGTGTTCCCGTTCTTCAGCCTCTGCACATTCCCCCAGAAAATGCTCGCAACATCAGGTGTATTCCGGTACGACCAGACAAGCGTTGCGGTCTTGTTGACTTCGTCCAGCTTGTACTCAAGAGCGCGGGAAACATGGGGTTTGTGGTAAACGCCGTTATCGAAGAGAACCAGATTCCCGTTCGAGAGGATGCTGGCTGCGTGCTGAGCGCTAAAACCGACAGAATCATTGACGAACCTGAACTGGTTGTTCTTTCCTCCCAACCGCCACACAATGTTCCCGTTCTTCCGGTCGATCTTCGTGATCTCTTCCAGGTTCCTGCTCGACAGAACGAGGTTACTGTCGAGGTCGAAATCGATCGAATTGATGTGCGAGTGAATGAACGACGGGTCAAGGAGATTGACTTCCGGCCCGACGTCCGTCAATTTGTAGTGTTCATACGCTTTCCATTCAAAGACTACATTCCTCTTCTTGTCGATTTCCTGCACCACATTCACAACGACGCTGGCGTTGCGATCTCCGCCGGGGACAAGCTGACTCATGTCAAAGAACCTGAAGCCATTGCCGATGAGCAGGACGTTGCCGTTTGCGAGGATTTTGATGTCGTGCTCGTCGGTCGTGAATCCGTTCTGCACCCAGAAGCTGTCGACGAGAGCGAGCGTGGAATCCATGGCAAAGAACTTGCTCGAGGCATAATCGAAATATGTGAGCAAGCCATTGCCGTGCAATCTGAAATCTGAACACGTTGTGGGGGTTTTGCGGTAGAACACAGGACGCCCCTGGTTGTTGTACATCACCAGATACGATCCGCCCGTTCCCCAATACGGCACAGCTGCGAACATGTATCCGTCGGACGGGTTGTTCAGCGCAGAGATTGTAGGCAGCGGAAGATCGGCGGGGAAATTATCGCGAAGACCGCTGCCAAATCTGGTTTGAGCAGGAAGAAGTCCTGCAGAGAGAGCGAAGATGAGAAGGAGGAGCTGTTTCAACTGAGATCATCATGATGTGGGTGAACAACATTTCTCCCGGGGAGTGCCGACATCCCCGGGAGAAATGAAAGTATGGTAAAATCCGATCTCGCGGCTCGGGAATCTACAGGCTACCTGCTAGTCTTCCTCCTGTATGAACCGCCTGGAGCGAGTCTTGAA
Source organism: Ignavibacteriales bacterium (assembly GCA_026390595.1). Lineage (NCBI taxonomy): Bacteria > Pseudomonadati > Ignavibacteriota > Ignavibacteria > Ignavibacteriales > Ignavibacteriales bacterium. Next base: position 152,775 of record JAPLFQ010000019.1, on the reverse strand, counting down.
GATAGAGCTGGCATCAAGCACCCAGACGCCTCTTCCATGCGTCCCGATAATGATCACATTTTCACGCGGGTGGTATGCAAGGTCGAGCACGTAGGTCATGGGTAGTCCAGTGCCCAGAGCTTCCCAGGTCTTGACACCATCCTTCGTCACATAGACTCCGCAGTCGGTTCCAACGTAGAGAATATCTTTGCTCCGCGGATCTTCGCGGATTACGTTGATGGGACCGAGAGGGATCCCCTTCGAAATATCGACCCACGTTTTCCCAAAGTTTGTCGACTTCCAAATGTATGGCGTGAAGTCGTCATCGCGCTTCCCGGTTTGGGTCATATAGACGGTTCCGAGATCATAGGCAGAAGCCACGATGCGCGAGACCCATTTCTGATACGGCAGTCCTTCCATAATTTCCTGCCAGTGCTCGCCGCCATCCCGGGTCATATGGACTCTGCCATCGTCCGTCCCCGCGTAGATCAGGCCGAACTTCAATGGCGATTCCGAAATCGAGGTCAACGTGTGATACGAAATATCCCCCATCTCCGAGGCCATGTTGTAGGTGAGATCGGGGCTGATCTGCTCCCACGTATTCCCCTGGTCAAGCGATTTCAGCACGTACTGCATACCGTGGTAGAGGATGTTGGAATTGTGCGGAGAAAGCGTAAAGGGCGCCACCCATTCTCCGCGCATCTTTGGCTCGTCATCGAATGTTCTCGGGAGTAAGCGCTTTGAGGTCCCTTTGACGACATCCGAGCGAGTAATCGTGCCATAGAATCCGGCCGAATACACGATTGCGGGATTCGTCGGATCGATCACATGCGTCGAACCTTCACCCCCGGGGGCGGGATCGAATTTTACCGCAGGAATATTGTCACGACCACGGCTCAGATCTATGACCCCCTTGAAGCTGCCGTAATCCTGGACTGAACCGTAGACTTTGAACGGCGTATCCATGTCAAACGCGATGTTGAAGAACTGGGTCGCTGGAATCTTGTCTGTGAAACTTCGCCAGTTCTTCCCCTTGTCATAGGAGACATATGCGCCTCCATCGTTTACGTTCATGAGATACTTCGAGTTTTCGGGATCGATCCAAAGACCATGGTGGTCGCCATGCATCCCTCGTAACGGCTTGAAAGTCTTGCCGCCGTCGGTCGAGACATTCAGTCCAAGGCCCATCGTATACACCGTGTTCTCATCGTTCGGGTCAACGCGGAGCTGCCCAAACACCCAGCCGTATGTAGACGAATGCCGTTCCATGTATTTTCGCGTGGAATCAACCTGTCCGCTGGTCTGCTTCCACGATTCTCCCGCGTCATCCGTGCGGAATACTGTTGCTCCGCGAATGGCTCCTGACGATGGCCGGCCATAGGAGTCCACGGCACCACTGTCAATGGTTGCTGATTGCTGATAGTTATCGACAAAAGCGTATAAGACGTTCGGATTTGACCGTGCGATATCGATCCCAATGCGACCGCGAAATTGTGCTTCGGGAAGCCCTTTATTGATCTGTTCCCAGGTCTTTCCGCCGTCCGTGGTCTTGTGAATTCCGCTCCCGGTGTAGTCAGGCTTGTTGCAGGGATCGTTCCATCTCACTCTTGTGCGCTGCCACGTCGCGGCATACAAGGTCTCCGGGTTATTCGGATCCATGACAAGATCGATGGCGCCTGTCTGGTCATTCACAAACAGGATTTTCTGCCACGTTTTGCCTCCGTCGGTAGTCTTGTAAACGCCTCGTTCGCTGTTCGTGGTCCATTCATGGCCGGTTGCGGCGACGTAAACGACGTCCGGGTTTTTGGGATGAATCACAATGCGGGGAATCGTGTAGGTGTCGGGCAACCCCATGTGCAGCCATGTTTTCCCTGCGTCTGTCGATTTGAACACACCGATTCCGGCCTGTGAACTCCGGAAGATGTTTGCCTCACCGGTTCCGACCCAAACGATGTTCGGGTCTGAGGGTGCCACTGCGATGTCACCGAACGAAGTCGAAGCCGCCTGTTCGAAAACCGGATCCCACGTCGTTCCCTCGTTCTCGGTTTTCCATATGCCGCCCGATGCGGAAGCGACATAGATCGTATAGTTCTTCCCCTTCGGTGACACGACGGCAACATCAACGCACCGCCCTCCCACATTCGTAGGACCGGCAAACTGCCATTTCAAATCTTTGAATGGGGATTTCTTTTTCATCTCCTGGTATTGTTCAAATCCCTTCAGCCTCAGCGCCGGATCGGTGGAGGTGATCCGATTTCCCTTCTTCGCCTGGAACGCCAGACCTGCAGAGGAGAGAATGAGCATTCCTATCGCAGTAGCGAGTATGCGTCGCACGGTATCGGAGAATTGCATGCCAGACTCCTTTTGAAAGTGGAGGTTGAATTAAAGAAAGAAGATTCGGCTCACATCCCTGTTATCAGCGTCACTGCGAAGCTTTGAGTCTTATGACCGTGACGGAGTTTGGATCAAACGTGTACCGGAAGATCCTGCCGACCCCCTGGACCACCTTTGATCTTGGCACAACCTTCATTGGTGCCTCGATGGAGTTCTCGTCCCGTGGATTGGCAGATGTCAGGATGGAGACTTCGCAATTCGATCCGACTAACGATGCGCCATCGATCGAAATCCGTGTATCAATCGATTGGCTCGACACGTTTGCGACTTTCATGATAATGTCGCCCGATGCCGTCACTCGGCTGACAACGGCGTGGAGCGGCTTCAGATGAGCAAGATCATAGGTGAAGTCATGGACAAGCTGGCCGTCAAGAAAACACTTAACGTGCTCTCCGTTCAATAAAAGAGAATCAGGAATCCCTCAGCCCCGCCGATTTTACGCGCCTTCAACGTATAGGTATAATCAGTCCATGTTGAATCACCAAACAGCGCCATGCGCTTCGAGCCGCCTTCCGACTGCCTCATCGCGTCGTTGACCAGCTTCCATTCGCCCCCCAAAGGCAGCCATCCCTTGGCATTCGTCTCGAAATCACTTTGATAAAGAGTCTTCCCTCCTCGTACGACCTTCACATCCTTGAACTCTGACTGCGTATTCCACGTGCCGAGTCCGATCTTGCCGTTGCGCGGCGGCAGAGGTTCTTGGATCAGGTCCTGAGTCTCCCACTCGCTTTGCAGAACCACGTCGCCGCGGTTGCTGCTGAACATCTGTTGGACGTAGTACGATGGGGTCCCGTACGCCGATGCAGCGTTGAAATTGATGAGGTCGGGGTTCCATTTCTTGTACTGAACATTCGCGAACAGCGGAGCAAAGGAACTCAGCGTGACGACGTCTGCGTTGCGCTCCATCCCAGTCATAAACGCCGCTTCCGCCACGGCAGCGCGAAGGTTGCCGTTACCGCATCCTTGCGTCACCGCGTACTCGCCGACGTAGATAATCGGCCCCTTGCGGTCGTAGCTGTCATAACGATCGGCGTTGCTGATGAAAAATCTGGGCGAGGAGTAATAATGTTCGTCGATCAGTTCGCTGGGGCGGTTCTTGGGATAGCCTCCCCAAACATTTGTGATCAGGTGAACGTCCGGGTACTGAGCTTTGATGGCATCATAGAAGAGGGCAAATCGTTCAGCATAAGGCTCCCCTCCATTTTCATTGCCGATTTCCATGTATTTCAGTTTGAAAGGAACCGGGTGGCCGTTCTTGGCACGCAGCGAACCCCAGCGAGAGTCCACTGAACCGTTCGCATATTCCAGAGCGTCGAGCGCATCCTGAACCCACGGTTTCATATCCCTGAGCGGCACGGTTTCCGTGTGCGACATGCCGCAGTTGATCACGAACAGCGGCTCCGTGCCGAGGTCTTCACACATCTGGAGATACTCGTGGAACCCTAATCCGTTCGTTGAAAAGTACTGCCAAATGTTATATTGATAGCGCCGGTCTGCGACATCGCCGATTGTCTGCTTCCATCGGTACGACAAACGGAGGTTGTCACCCTCGACCCAGCATCCTCCAGGAAACCGAACGAATGCAGGCTTCATATCCAGAAGCATCGTCGCCAAATCCGATCGAAGTCCGTTGGAGCGGTTCTTGAACGTGGCTTTCGGAAAAAGAGAGACCATGTCGAGGAACACCTGTCCGGGCTCCCGGATCCTGATGACCATCCGCGCATCGGGGCAGCTCTTTCCTGCGACAAGCGTGGCAGTGAATCGCTTCCAGTCCGATCCCACACCCCTCACCAACGTCGAGGCAAGGATTTCTTCTTCCGGGCTCTCCAGGACAACGAGGAGCGTGTCATTGATACCATCGAGAGCCATCGCGTTCAACGAAAGATCATACGATGCGCCTTTCGTCACCGGGATTCCCCAGTATCCGCTGTTCGCTATGCCGACATATCCTTCGAGCGCCAGAAGCACCTTGATTTTGAGATAGTGCTCGTTTTTCTCGGTCATCGAGTACATCGAGTCAACGGTAACCTCGGCATCGACCATTCCTTCTTTGATGATCTTCCAGTGTGCAAGGGTGCCGGGTTCTTCGAATGACCTGTTGCGGATGAGCTCACCATAGAGCCCGCCGTCACCCGCACAATTGATTTCCTCAAAGAAAATTCCATAGAGCGTCGGGCTGATCTGCGGGCCTGGTTTGTCAGCGTGCACCAGAAGCGACGCAGTCGGACCTGTCTGACCGACAGCACGGCAGATCATCAGAGCGCATAGAAGCCCACTAACCAGAACAGCACGCTTCCAGGCTGATTGTGTGTTCAAGAGACTTCCCGCAGAATTCATACTCGACTTTTCCTGCAACGTACCAACTGAAGGGATGTTCAGAATTTTATCCGCCACCTGACGGTTTTCGAATCTTCGGACTTGAGCGTCACTTCTCGCATCAATCCACGCTTGGAAACAGCAACAACCGCAGCCCCCTCGCACTCCGTCCCTTGATACTGAGATCCAACCGGCTCATAGACAAAGATCGTGTACGGATCAGCGGACACAACATCGCTCGTTCCTGCCAGAGCATGGCCATCCCAAGATACATCGCGAAGTTCGTATCCGCCACAGGATATATGGCGGCTTGTCGCAACAAGTTGTGGATGGTTCTCCCGTTCCCTGATACAGAAAAGCTGGCAGTTGTATTTGGAACTGATTTCCCCCGGGTCAAACGCTTCGGCAAACGCCCCCTTCAAAGACCTGGTCCAATACTCGAACACGAGGTACTCCCGATCGGGCGGCAGACCCAAATCCGAGAAACGAATCTCATGGAACTCTCCCCCGGTTCTTCCCAGGACGAGCCACGAGCCGAATGACCTGTTGACCTCAAGCGAGTACAGATGGCACAGAGGAACATACCCCGCATCAAACACGCGTGGTCCCGAGCCGCTCACCTCCTCGTTGACACGGTGGAGGTTATCGGAACGGGACGCGTCGACATCGTACAGTTGTCCGGGTTGCGTAAAGAGGACCGGGGCCGCCCTCCTGGCGGGTTCGATGACAGGCGTCTTATAGACCGCCGGCTTGTCCGTCAGCATCAAGAGGGAACCGGTCAGCGAGGTTACCATCGTCGATTTGTAGGCATCCTCGTTCAACTCGATATGGTCCGGGTCATTGCGCCAGACGATGTTGTTGAAGGAGTTGTATTGTGCGAGTCCGGCGTAGGAGAACCCGTCGTCGCCGATGCGGCAGCCATCGATGATCCCGATGAGTTCGGGGCGGATTCCCCAGCATCCGAGCATGAAATGGTCTCTTCCGATTTCTCCGCGGACGGTTTTTGCATACTTCCGGTAGGCATCAACAAGATCGACCTTCTTGCGGTCGAAATAGTCACGGTTGGCGTTGTATCCTTCGTACCGGAGATGCCGCAATCCGTCAACCTTGAAGTACTCCCAGCCCTGATCACGGAATCCCTTGAAGATGGGGCGGACGACGTTCTGTAATGCTTCAGGATTCGAAGCATCGAGCGGATACTGGATCCAGTTTCCCTGGACGGGCATCCCCTTCGCATCTCGAAGAAACCAATTGGGGTGCTTTCGTGCGAGGGTGTCGTCAAAGATACCGACGCCCATCCAGAGTCCCGGTTTCAGCCCCTTACCCCTGATGTACTCGGCGAGGTACTTGAGACCGTGCGGGAACTTGTCGTTCGGATTGAGCCACATGTCCGGACCACCGTTGCCGCGCTGATAACCGTCGTCCATTTGAAAATACTCATACCCAAAAGGACGGAGCGCATCGGAGAAAACGTCCGCCGTTTCGATCATGTCTTTTTCGGACACCTTGTCGAAAAACGCGAACCAGGAAATCCATCCTGCCACGGACTGTGTCCACGGCTTGTATGTCCACGGTTCAAAGAATTCCAACCCGCGATGATTCTGATAGAAGCGCGGTCTGAAACGAAGGACGATCTCATATCCTTCGATGTCAACTGAGAAGGAGTGCCGGTCCTCCCGCAGCTCCATTGGCGCAATGGCGAACTTCGGATTCGCGTCAACGGAGAAAGCCCAGTCCCGCTTCCTGTCATAGACCGCTCGATTCCGCAGATTGCGTCCGATCCCGGACGCATGCCGGACAATTAAAGGACCCTGGTTTCCCCTCTCCGTCGGGCGGTCCGCCTCGCACGGAAATGCTTCCTCGCTGCCGACGACGGTTCCGCTGATCCTGATCTTCTTGTTCCAATCCATCGTCGTCAGGAGGACGATTTGCTGAATTTTCCGTCCATCCTGGTAGACCTGCGTGCGCTGATGAATATCCGCGCCTCCACCGGTCATCGTTCCGGAGAAGAGAATCTGTCCGTCGTACCGGATTGTGATTGCGTCGTTTTTGATCTCAACCGACCCGGGAGAGTTGGGAGGCGCAGCAACCTCCTGCGGCCGCGAAAACGCAACGGAGAGGGAGACCGTGATGAGAGCAAAGAGAAGCCTGCTATGGCGTCGATTCATGAATGATGTTCGGAAATTGGTAATGAGAGTCTGCCGATAAAGGCCGCGCACGCAATAGTCCTATCGCTTTGCAGGCAGAAAATCAACAATGCCGAGATCAATATACTGTCCGCCTTTGGTTTGCCTGCAGTGAACGGCGATGGTATTCTTCCCCGATTTCAGTGCTTTGATTCCCGCAGGTGCAATCGGCATCTCTTCATATTCCATCGAGAATCCACCTGCGCTGCCCGCGGGCACGCCATTGATAAAGATCTCGGCATCCTCATCGTGATGAATCCTGAAATGAAGGCTCGTTGCCTTCGCGGCAGGCATTGAGATCTCGGTTCGCAGCCAGATATCAGGCGTCTTCCATTCGGTCCGCACAATTGCCCCTGGCGTTTCTTTCGTTCCGAATCCACCGACGCCGGACTTCCATCCGTTGTCGTCGAAATCCGACTTGGACCAGCTCTCAGCCGGCTTGTCCATTGTGTACTTCCATGCCCGCCCCTCCTGCTCTGACGTCGGCACGAGCACTTTCACGATTGGAGGCGGAGGGATTCTGCTGAAATCCCCCTTATTCACTGCGGCCACCCGTTGGAGGTCCGGCTTCACGATCGCCCTGTCATAGGTCATCAGGCCATTGCATTCTACTTCGACATCGGTCGTCTGAGTATAGATTGCGGCGGAAAGACCGGGCGAATCTTTGAACGCGTACACCTGCTTCATGAACCTCTCGTAACGGGATGTGAGCTGTTCCGCGTTTGCCATACCCTGATATCCCCAGTGTTCTTTTTTCCACGTGTGTCCATCAACCGCAAGGCCGAGCCCCCCGAATTCACCCAGGACGATCGCGCGCTTTGGGTCAGGCTTGGGCGATTGCGGCGTTGGGTAGTTATGAATATCAAGCACGTCTCCGGCATTCTTGTCCGTCCATCCGCTTGCGTTGTTTACAAGTCGTGATGGATCCAGCTGTTTGACCCAGGCGGACAACCGCTCTGTGTCATATTGTCCCCATCCTTCGTTGAAAACAACCCACATGACGATCGAGGGATGATTGCAATGAGTCTGTATGAGTTTCTCCAGCTCAAGCTCGAACTGCTTTTTCGACTCGTCGGTCTTGTTGTTTCCGCTCGGCATATCCTGCCACACGATCAGACCGAGTTTGTCGGCCCAGTAGTACCAACGGTCGGGTTCCACCTTGACGTGCTTCCGCGCCATGTTGAATCCGAGTTTCTTCGTCATCTCAATATCATAGCGAAGGGCTTTGTCGGTAGGTGCAGTGTAGATTCCGTCGGGCCAAAATCCCTGGTCCAAGGGTCCAACCTGCATGACAAACTCGCCATTCAGCATTATCCGGTTGACGCCATGGCTGTCCGGCGCAATTTCGATTTTCCTCATTCCAAAATAGCTCTTCACGGCATCGACCGTGTGTCCGTGTTGAATCAGCTCGACCTTCAGGTCATACAAAAACGGATGCGACGGTGACCAGAGCTTGGGAGATTTGATCGGGAGAAGGATTTCCTCTCCGACATTACCTTCGGTTTCTACGGCCTGTTTTCCCTCATTGAGCACCAGGAGACGGACTTTCTGAGCGGCGGCGTCCCCGGTGCTTCTGACCGTTACCCGTACCTTCTTCTCATCCACGTCAGGGACAATCAGGAGATCTGCGATGTGATCAGCGCTGACTGGTTCAAGCCATACCGTCTGCCAGATGCCTGTTGCCGGCGTATACCAGATTCCGCCCGGCTTCAACACCTGTTTTCCACGCGGCTGATCACCCTGATCGCTGGGATCAAAGACCCCAACGATGATATCCTGAGTTCCTTCCTTCTTCAAGGCCGAGGTAATGTCGAACGAGAACGGGTCGTATCCTCCCTGATGCTTTCCGACCATGATCCCGTTCACAAAAACCGTCGCTTCCCAATCCACAGCGCCGAAATGAAGCACCACGTTCCGGCCTCCCCACTTTTTCGGCAGCGTGACGGTTCGCCGGTACCACACACGATCTGCGTGTTTCATGACGCCGGAAAGTGCGGACTCAATCGGATACGGTACCAGGATCTTCTCTTTGAGCTCCCTGTCGATGGGTGCGTCCTCACCGACTTTCCCTACTGCGAACTCCCACAGTCCGTTCAGGTTTAGCCAGTTCTCGCGAACCATCTGAGGACGCGGGTATTCGGGGAGCGGATTCGCCGGCGCTACGTCCTTCGCCCATCGTGTGAGGAGCGGAGCCCCCGCAGCGATTTTCCATTGAGCGTCAGCAGATTGGATGTGCAACAGAAGAATGGCTAGAGGGAGGAGAAAAAGAGTCTTTAGATTCATGATCATTCTCCGGAGTATGGATGTTATGAACAGAACCCGGGAAGGGCAAACCGGGAAACGTGCATTTCCAAGATGGAAGACAATACTGACAAAAGCAAAACGCCGACGCGGTCAAGGCCCCAGGCCGCTCTGCCTCGTTATTCGACCTTCCATTCGTACATTCCCGCCGAGAAATCAGGAATCGACTGGACCTCGAGACGCACGGCTGTGGTCCGTACCGGCTTGAATGAGACGACGCAAAACTTGTCCTTTTCCACGATGTACGGTGCGCTGGAGTCGACTGGCTTCCATGTGTCCCCGTCTTTATAAAGAGCCCGCCACGATTTCGGAAGGCGGCACTCGCCGATTCCGGTATCGTCGAACCAATACACTTCGATCCGTGAGACAGTCTGCTCCTTGTTGAAATCATACTGGACCCACTCGGCGGTTCCTTTGCGAGGCCACCAATGGAGGAACGGTATAGAATGATCGATGGAGTTCTGCGGCTCAAGTTGGTCATTGATCGCATCCGCGCGCCGTTTATCCGAGGCGGTCACCTTGCTCGTGTATGCAATCGTCGGCGCCGGCAGGGGCCGCGCAGCGGAGGCATCCCGTGCGAGCCATACAATCATCTGGCCAAGTCCGCGGTGTGCCCAGGCATAGTAGGGGATGGCGGTAAATTCCTGGGGAGGATCCGAAACCACGGTCCGCTCGAGCGTCCTCCTCACAGGAACCGACACGGCTTTGACCAGTTGAACGCCGTTGAGCAGATCTTTTCTGAATTCAGTCGTCAATGGCGTCTTCTCAGACAAGACGAGGTTCGTGACATTTCCGTCCTTGTTGTCGGGCCATTCGGCACAAAACAGCACAGGTCCTCGTTCGAGCGCAACACGCCCCGTGTTTTCGAGGAGCTTGTCATGTGCCGCCACCCGCCGGACCGGCATGGGGAAGTTGATCTCCACGACGTCCCCCTTTTTCCACATGCGTTTCACGATTGCGTACCCATTTGCCGCCGAATAAGCGATTGCCTGACCATTGACCTTGAGCGTGATCGGCGCGTTCGATTGATCCGTATACCGGTAGAGATCACTCGGCACCGGCCGGTTCTGTGCCCAACCGGGCATCCGGAACTTCAAGGCGAATTCAGCCGGCGTGTTCGGTGCGACGGACAAGGTGACGGCGCCGTCCCATGGATACAGCGTAGACTGCGTCATCGTGACCGCCCGCTGACCGAGTTTGATCGTGGATTCGCCGCCGATAAAGAGATTCACATAGATATCGCTGCCGTCTTCAGCATAGATGTAGCCTGCGATTGACGGAACAAACCGGACAACATTTGTCGGGCAGCAGGCACACTCGAACCATGCTGCGCGGGTTGCGCCGCGGAACGATTCGAGCGGGTTCGGATAGAAAAACCGATTCCCTTCCATCGACACTCCCGAGAGAAAACCATTGTAGATGATTCTTTCCAGCACGTCGATATATTTGCTGTCGCCGTGGAGGAGAAACATCCGGTGGTTCCAGAACGCATTCGCGATGGCAGCACATGTTTCGCAGTAAGCGCTCATGTTTGGCAGGGCGTACGAATGGCTGAAGCCTTCATTCCCACCCGTCGCACCAATACCTCCTGTAAGGTACATCTTCGTGCTCACGACATCGTTCCAAATCCTGTCAATGGCCTTGATATAGCTCGGGTCTCCGGTCAACGCAGCAACGTCGGCCATACCTGCGTACATGTAGGCCGCACGCACGGAGTGCCCCACCGCGCTGTCCTGCTCAAGCACCGGGATATGGTCCTGCGCATATTCGCCTATCAGTTCGTGTCCCTTCGAATCTCCCCGTTCGTCAAGAAAGAACTTGGCCGTTTTCAAATACTTTTCATCGCCCGTGACGCGGTAGAGTTTGCACAATCCGATCTCAATGACCTGATGTCCGGGGACTTCATGCCTTCCCGCCGGGCCGAACGTGCTGCAGATAAGGTTTGCGTTCTTGAGCGCGACATCGAGCAGGTTCCGTTTTCCCGTTGCGAGATAATGGGCGACAGCCGCCTCATACAAGTGGCCGACATTGTAGAGCTCGTGACTGCCGTCTTTCTCGCCAACCCACCTGTTCTTTCCGCCAGGCGGCGCGTACGACGAATCCATGAGTTTCCGAGGCGTATAGAGGTACCCGTCCTCTTCCTGCGCAGCCGCGATGATTGTAATGAGGCTATCGAGGTAATGAGACAGCTGCTCATCCGGATGGATCGCAAGCGAATAGGAGGCTCCTTCGATCGCCTTGAAGACATCGGAATCGTTGAACTGATACCCTTTGTACCTTCCAGCCTTCAGGCCCGCGGCCTTTGCGAAGTTGTCCACGCGGCCGGTTATTTCGCATTCCTTGAAGTTGTGCGGAAGCGTGACGGTTCTATTGATCTCGAGCCGTTGAGACCAGAAACTGTCCTTGATATGAACCTGTGTGAACGGCACAGGTTTGATCGGATAGTCTTTCGCCCCTTGTCCGGGAGCCACAACTGTCGAAGCGATGGCGAGCGCAGCGAGAGCAAGGAACGTCGATTGAATGGATTTCATTGCAGATACGCCTCCGGGTTCTTGGATCAGTCTTTTTTAACCGATATCAAACAGTCGTACAACTGGGCAGTTGTTTTGTTATCCCGCGCTCGGAACGTGACAGCCACTCTGTTCTTGCCGCTGAGCAGCTCCTCCGGAATCGCATACTTCTTCTCAACGAATTCGGCCCCTGTCGCGGCACCTATCGCCTGGGCGGCGATCTTTACACCATCGACGAGAATGTCGAAAGCGGATTCCTTCTCCCCTTCACCGAATACGCACACGAGGTCGTTGGCACGGCCGGGGCGGACGGCGACATCATAGCGGAACGACAGAGGTGATTGCACCCATTTTCGTCCCCGCCTCTCCCCTTTTTCAAACCGCCAGGCCTGGAAATTATGATCGCGATCCGACTCCGAATCCCCCACGAGCACATGGTCAACGATTCCCGGGGCCAGGTGAGGACGCGATTTCTGACGCGCCTGCCATTCATACGGAGCGTACATGTTCCAATAGACGGCGTATCGTTGTCCGAATGTTCTGTAGAAGGGAATCAGCGTCACGTCATTCGGCTCTCCGACTCCGACAGTCCGAAAAGTCAAGGGCTTGCCCGGCACTTGCCTGATCCAGCTGTTTGGATCCGGGTTCGAAACGACCAGGGAGGGAACTGGAATAGCCGCCCCCTGAGAAACCATGCGATCGACATCCGGCAGCCCCAATCCATTCTGCATTTCCTTCGTCATCACTTCAGTCCCCAATGCTCCGGCAAGAACGACCGGGCCATAGAGAATTGCGCCCAGCGTCCGATCATCCTGGAACCGCGATAGTCTCAGCTCCATCGGCAGACTGATTAGTATCACATCCCCTGTATTCCATTTTCGACGAAGTTCGACATATCCCCTGGCACTAGGTTTGACCGTCTGAACCTTTCCGTTGACCCTGACTTCAAAACCCTTCGTGGTCCAGGAAGGCATGCGAATAAGAAGTGTGAGCTCCGTGACGGACCGAAGCTTCATGCTGATCTCAGATGACTCCTGATCCGGGAACATGGTTTCCTGTCGGATGGTTGCTCCTTTCTCAACCCATCGCACTTCAGAAGAAACAAACAGGTTCACAAAAAGCTCATCGTCGCTATGGTAGTAGATACCGCTGCCCAGCTTGGCGAACGACTCGATGCCCGATCCGTTGCAGCAGAAATACGAGGAGTCAGGAATGCCGAACATCTTGAACAGTCCCGATCTCAACGGCACATAGTACATGATCGCCCCGCCGACATCTGGGTGATGTGTAGGAAGGATGGCGCTGAAGAGGGCGCGCTCATAGTAGTCGGCGAACCGGGAATCCGCAGACCAGGAAAACAGGTGATCGGTGAGCTTGAGCATGTTGTAGGTGCAGCAGTTCTCGTGCGATTCCTGGCTCAACTGGTCCGAGAGATGATGCGGGTCTTCACGCCAGTGTTCAAAGTTGCTCGTGCCGCCAGTGACATACGAACGGACATCCACGACTTCATTCCAGAAGTACGATGCCGCATCGAAGTACGATTTCTCACCGGTCAGTTCATACCTGCGCGCAGCACCGATAACCTGTGGAATGTGTGTGTTCACATGCAGTCCCTTCAGCTCATCCCTCCGCTCGATGAGCGGATCGAGGAATGACCGCTTTTCAAATCTCCGCGCCAAAGCACGATGAGCCTGATCTCCCGTGACGGCATAGAGATCAGAGAGGGTTTCCGCCATGCCACCAAACTCGACCTTCAACATCGTTTGCATCTGCTTCTCATCGAGCCGGTCGGTGCGCGACTTCACCCAGCCAGCCATGTTCGTGACGACCGTGAGCGCCTGCTGATCGTCGCACATCGCGTACATATCGAGCAACCCAGCCATGATCTTGTGCAGTGTATAATATGGCGCCCACACACGCTTGCCACTTTCAACCCGATCTATCAATTCTTCCGGATAGGCGCTGATATATCCGGATGAACCAAGCGCCTTCTGACAAGATGCCAACGCAGTGACGACCTCCATCCCCCTTTGCTTCACTCGCTCGTCACCTGTCGCGGAATACATCAAAGCACAAGCCGACATGAAGTGACCGGTGAAATGTCCGCGGAGCTCGCAATTCGGAGCTTCCCATCCGCCGAGCGGCTCCGCCTTTGACGGGAGTCCAGCGTTGACGCGGAAATTGTGGACAAGCCGATCGACGGAGAGACTGAGAAGGTACATTCTGTTTCGATCGAGGAGTTCCTTGAGGGGTCCGGAAAGCAGCCTGACCTGTTTCAGATCAAAGGGACGCGCCTTGAACTGCACTTGCGCAGTCAGGGCCAGTTTCCTGGCGCCCGGTTTCTCCTTTGGCTCCGACGCGTGCGTATACGACAGCGATGTGAGGAGGCAGCATGCTACCAGAACGGATTTCATGGATTCCTCAGTTAGTACGTTATCATGACTTTGACAACGTGGTCGCGGTAATCCGCATTCAACGAGAAGGCCTGGGGCACTTGTGTCAGCGGGAAGCGGTGACTGACTAGGCTTTTGACGTCGATGAGCCCTTTTGCCACAAGATCGATGGCGCGTGGATACGTGTGTTTCATGCGCCTCGACAGCAGAATCGTAAGCCCCTTGCGGCGTGCCGTCGAATGCTGCAGGGTGAGCTGGTCTTCGCGCGGAATTCCCACCAGGACGAGACAACCTCCGTGGCGCGTCATTTCCGCCGCGAGCTGAATCGTCGAGTCAGCCCACGCGGCTTCGAAAGCGACATCGACGCCGCGCCCGAGCGTCTGGATCATCAGTTTTTCCCGCGCATTCGTTCTGGCCGAGTCGATCGGGATACCGCCGAACTTCTCGACGAGCGAAAGTCGCCACGGAAGCTGCTCCACGACATAGACCGGCTTCATGCCGGCAAGGGTTGCGGCCTGGAGAATCAGGAGCCCGATCGGACCTGCGCCGACAATGACCGCTGATTCATCTGAGGTTGGCTTGGCGAGATCGACAGCGTGAAGTGCAACACCCAATGGTTCGAGCAATGCCCCGGACTCCAGGTCCACTGCGTCAGGAAGAGGGAAACAGGACCGGGCAGGCATCACGATGCGTTCACAGAAACATCCTCCGTCCGGGTACAGGCCGCAGAAATGCAGACTCGTGCAAAGATTCGGATGACCGCGGAGACACAACTCGCACAGACCGCATGGCTGAGCCGGATCCACCGCCACGCGCATTCCCGGCTGCAAACCGGTCAGGTCCTCGGTGAACGCATCGTCGCCGACCTGTTCCACCGTACCGGCGAACTCATGCCCAAGGACGAGAGGGCCCCTCAGCTTGGTATCGCCTATCTGTGCATCAAGATACGTGTGAAGATCGCTGCCACAGATGCCGGCAGCTCCCACGCGAATGAGCACCTCGCCTTTCGCTGGAGGTTTCGGATCAGATAGCTGCTCCACTTTCATTTCTCGCGGAGCGTGGAGTCGTACACCGGTCATGGCCATGATTAAATTTCCTTCGTTTGGCCTATCGGACACTGGATACGAAAGGGCTGAAGTCCCTCGGCGAATTCCGGATTAGAACATACTCTCGCCTTCATACAGCACACCTGCCGGGCGATTGAACGAAAGGTCCTTGATTCCCATCAGCCGCATGGCATCCCAGAGTGAGCGCCCGGAGTGGTCGAATGCCACCGCCGTATGGTGCGGGAATCTCTTGTCAAGGAGCACGTGGCGGTAGAATCTCCCCATCTCACGCACCGCAAACACCGCAATGCATCCAAACGATTTCGGATTGATGTTGAGGATCTCCCCCTCTGCGACGTAAGCCTTCAACTCGGCGTCCGCAGTCGACTGAAGTCTGAACAACGTCATTGTTCCCGGCCGTATCTGCCCTTCCAGCGTGCCGCGCGTGATCTTCGGATCCTTTCCCGGTTCCATCAGTCGGTGCATGATAAGCTGGTACTTCATTTCGAACGTGGCCATGCAGGATGAAGACGTGTTGCCGCAATGGAATCCCATAAAAAGATCATTGTTCGTGTACTGCCCGACGGTTGGCCGGGACTCCTCATACATATCCTGCGGAACGGTGTTGTTGATGTCGAGAATTGCTGCCGGCATCTCTGTTGCGCACGTCGCAATGTACTCGCTCAATGCACCATAGATGTCTGATTCACACGAAATTGGTATTCCGTGCGTCGCGAGCCTGGAATTGATGAAGCACGGCACAAACCCGAAGTACTTCTCGAAGGAAGGCCAGCACTTGTTCGCAAACACGGCGTACTTCGACGCGCCGAGGTTCTTCTCCATGAAATCCAGGAGTGCGATTTCAAACTGCGCGAGCGGTTCCAGCAGATCGGGATACATGTTCCCTTTCCCAAGTTCTTTCGCCATGTCTGCAGCAACCGACTTGATCCGCGGGTCTCCCTTTTTCGAAAGGAAGATGTCGTACATATCCAGCTCGCTGTTTTCCATGATCTCGACACCAATATCAAAGAGCGGCTTGATCGGAGCATGACAGGTGAGGAAATCAAATGGGCGCGGACCGAACGAGAAGATCTTCAACTGCTTCAGGCCAATGCATATTCTCGCGACGGGCATGAACTCCCGTATCATCTCGGCGACATCGGCTCCAGACCCGACCGGGTTACGCGGGATGTGGACGTTGAGATTCCGCAACCCGACGTTGTACGACGCGCTCAGGAGTCCGCAGTAGGCGTCTCCCCTTCCGTCGTAGAGGTCCTTTCCTGTCTCCTCCGCAGCGGCGGCGAGCATGACGGGTCCCTGGAATTTCTGAGCGAGAAGCGTGGTCGGCCCTTCCGGACCGAAATTGCCCAGATACAAGACGAGAGCATTGATCTTCTTTTCCCTGAGTTCATCGAGAGCCTTCAGAACGTCGTTTTCGTTTTCAACGATGGTCTGTAGTTCGACAACGTGGATGTTCCTGGCTTTACATTCCTCAACGACTTTTGCCCGCCGTTTTCTCGAGAGTTCAGCCAGGAAGCAATCCCTGCTTACTGCCAGCACACCCATTGTCACCGTCGGAATATTCTTCATACGATCTCTCCTTTCAAAGTCATTCTATTTCTGCCCGTAGTATGCATCAGGACCATGCTTTCTCAGGTAGTGTTTATTGATCAACGTTCTCTTCAGCGGCATCGCCGCCGGATTAATTTGCAGCGTCAGATATGCCATTTTCGCCAGTCCTTCGAGTATCTGACTATGATGCAAGGCCTGCTCCGGAGAGTCCCCCCATGCGAACGGTCCATGACCACCGACGAGCACCATTTGAGTGTCTCTGTATGAACGAGCGCCGAACGCGTTCACAATCTGCTTTCCTGTTTCCTCCTCATAGTCGCCTTGGATCATCTCATCGCTCATGACCTCGGTGCAGGGGATCTCGCCCGGCAGGAAGTCCGCGTGCGTCGTTCCGAGTATCGGTATCGGTTTCAGGGCCTGCGCCCACGCTACCGCATACGTCGAATGAGTGTGGACAATGCCGCCTATCTCCGGAAAGCTCCGGTACAAATGCGTATGGGTCTTCGTGTCCGAAGACGGCCGGAGCCTTCCCTCAACAATCTTGTTTTCCAGGTCGACCACGACAATGTCATCCACTTTGAGATCGTGGTACGGCACACCGCTCGGCTTGATCGCCACCAGGCCCTCAGCGCGGTCGATCCCGCTGACGTTGCCAAACGCCTGCACAACGAGTCCCATGTGCGGCAATTCCCTGTTCGCCTTCCACACACGCTGCTTAAGTCCGCTGATTGAGCTCATCGCTGCCTCCTCATGCTCTGGATTTCCTGTTCCACATATTCTCCCAGCTTGCCATAGCGATTGTAGAGCGTGTCGTATTGTTTCGCACGCACGGGGTCGGGGCGGTACTCCTGTTCGATTCCGCTCCCCATTCCTTGTTTCGCTTCCTCGACGGATTGATAAATCCCGGCCGCGACCGCAGCGCACATCGATGCACCCAGTGCGCAGGTTTGCTCAGACCGGGGTACTTTGATGGGCATGTCCAGCACATCGGCAACGACCTGCATGATGAACGGGGATTTCTTCGCAACACCGCCGATAGCAATCACGCCTTCGATCCGTACCCCCTCGCTGCGGAAGCGTTCGACGATTTTCCTCGCTCCGAATGCCGTCGATTCAACGAGCGCGCGGAACATTCGGGGAGCATCGCTTCCAAGCGTGAGCCCCGTGATAGCTCCTTTCAACAGCTGATTTGCATCAGGAGTCCTTCGCCCGTTCATCCAGTCGAGCGCCAGAATCCCGGACTCATCAACCGGAAGCCGGGCCGCCTCCATGGAGAGCGTCGTAATCATGCGCTCAGTCGCTTCTTCGATGACCTTCGTTTTGGTTCGCTCATCGAGCAACTCGCTCCGGGCGACGACGTTCCCGATCGGCCATAACAGCAGGTCACGGAACCATGCATAGACGTCTCCGAATGCCGATTGTCCCGCTTCGAGTCCGATCATTCCCGGTATGATTGATCCATCGACCTGGCCGCATATACCCTTCACGAGCCGATTGCCGAGTTCTCGGGGCGGGGCGACGAGCATGTCACACGTTGACGTGCCCATGATCTTGAGCAAAACATACGGAGTAATCTCGCCTCCGACAGCTCCCATGTGCGCATCAAATGCTCCAACGCCAATCTGCACCCCCGCATAAAGGCCGAGCCGTCGGGCCCAGTCAGCCGTCAGTGTCCCGACGCTGATGTCGCTTGTGTATGTCTTCTCGAACAGTCTGCCGCGCAGTCCGGCCAGGAGAGGATCGAGTATTCCAAGGAATTCTTCTGACGGAAGCCCGCCATACGATTCGTGCCACATTGCCTTGTGGCCGGCTGCACATCGACTCCGCTTTATGGTCAACGGATCGGTCTGCCCTGTCAGCATCGCAGGTATCCAATCGCAGTGCTCGACCCATGAAAATGCAGCTTTGCGAACGGCAGGATCTTCGCGAAGGATGTGAAGCAGTTTCGCCCAAAACCACTCAGAGGAATAAATGCCTCCCTCATATTGAGTATAGTCAATGCCTCCCCATGATCGCGCGAGCGTATTAATTTCGCCCGCTTCATCGACCGCTGTATGGTCTTTCCAGAGGACGAACATCGCGTTCGGATTCTCTGCAAACTCGGCGAGCAGTGCGAGAGGCGTCCCTTGCCTGTCAACGGCCACGGGGGTCGAGCCGGTGGTATCCACCGACAGGCCGGCAATTTTCTCCGCTGTCCCCACAGGCGCCTCGAGCAGTGCCTGTCGGACTGTGCACTCAAGCCCCTCGATATAGTCGAGAGGATGCTGCCGAAACTGATTGCGGGCCGGGTCGCAATACTTCCCATCCCGCCAACGCGGATAGTGAAATACCGCGCTGGAAACCTCAGTACCGTCCGCCGCGTCAACAATCAGAGTGCGGACTGAATCAGTCCCGTAGTCAACTCCGATGACGAAACGCTTGGTGTCCATAATTCCTCGCGTGTGTAATCCTGATAGTATTGGACGTTGTCTCTTGTGAGGATGTCGATGGGAACCATGATCTTTCGCTTGACAGGCTCACGGAGAACCACGTGTTCGTACAGACAGTAGACTCCTTCGTACCCCTGCATTTCGGGTCTTTGACTGATCAAGAAGTCAACGGCGTTTCTTTCGAGCGCTCTGAGATTCTTCTCGACGAGGTCGTAACCGATGAGGGAGACTCTTTCCCGGTCCGGGAGTGCATTGACCAGCCGAGCAACTGAGTGTGTCCAGGCGTTCGAAACAAACACGCCGCCCAGGTTCTTGTTCTCCCGCAGCATGAGCTCAACAACTCCGGCGAACGCCTTCTCGCCCTTATGGCTGTCAACCTCATACACTCGCGCCCCTTGCTGGGGACTGTCGCGCAGACCTGAGAGAAACCCGCGAATTCTTTCCGTGATGTGGAAATCCTCAGGCATAACCTTGACAATCGCAACCGACCTGCCGTTCCGCACCGACTTAAGCATCAACCCCGCTGCCAGAAGACCGCTCTGGTAAGGGTCCTGGCCGATGAACGAGAGGCACTCCGTTCCCGGAATCATAGAATCGATGAAGACAAACGGAATTCCTCCCGGAATCGCAGGTATGAGCTTTTGCGCGATTTGCGGAAGGACCGGAGCGATGAGCAGTCCGTCGGGTTTCGCCCCCAGCGCGTCGCGAAGGGCGCGTTCGAATGATCGTTCGGAATACCGGTCGAAGTAGTGTGAACGCAGGTGCACCTTGTATACTTGCAGTTCGCGTCCGGCCCTCTCGATTCCCATCATCGGTATGTTCCAATACCCGCTGTCCTGCGAAAGCCGGGGAAGCACGATGCCGAACCTATACGCCTTATCGAGGGACAGATTGCGGGCATGGATATTCGGCCGGTAGCCGAGCTTTCGGATGATCTGCTCGACGCGTGCCTTGGTTTCCGCAGAGACACGTCCCCTGTTGTGGAGAACGCGATCGACGGTACCGATGGAAACCTGTGCGCGGGCGGCTATGTCTTTTATCGATGGCAAATCAGTTTCTGTTTACTGTTCACTGTTTACTCTTCACCTTTTCCCACTCACATGTTCTTCCCGCTTCGCCGAAACGCACTCACATTCGTTTTGTCGATCACAATCGTACCGGTATCGATGCTCCGCGGGAGAGGGATGATTTTAGCTTCCCTCCAGTTGTTGACGAGTTGCATGTTGTTGTGATTAAGATCGTAGAGTAGCTCGAGGCCCATATATGCCATCGTGTACGTTCGCTGTGCAATCGAGGCTTCGATAATGCCCTGCTCGATGAACTCGAGCGTCGTTTCGTTCCGGTCCATAGCGATGATCTTCACCTTTCCGACCTTTCCGGCTTCCTTCACGGCGACGGCGCACCCTTCTCCCCCGGCCGCGTTGACACAGCCAAATCCGGCGAGGTTTGGATAGGCCTGCAATATCGAACGGGCAACCTTTTCTGCTTCTGTCGCAAGGGCCTGGTCATTGCCGATCTTCACGATCCTGATATCGGGATATGTCGCGAGGACTTCCTTGCACCCGCGTGCCCGCTCTTCGTGATTCAGCTGCCCAGGGATCATGAGCAGCGCGACCTCTCCTTTTCCCCCAATCGCACGCGCAAGCATCAATCCGGTCTGCCGGCCCGCATTGTAGTTGTCCGTTCCGATGTACGCGTAGCGCTTGCTGTTCGGGTCATCCGTATCGATGCAGATGACCGGGATTCCAAGATCGATGGCGCGATTGATGCTTGGCGTCATGACGTTCGATGCAGGCGCAATAAGGATTCCGGCCGGCCGGCGGGCGATGAGTTGTTCGAACTCCTTCACCTGCTGATTCGGATCGTTGCCGGTAGGGCCGCGCAATTCGGATTTGACCCCCAGCATTTTCGCTTTGTCTTCCATCCCCAGCCGCGCGTCAACCCAGTACGGATTCCCGACGGAAACGCCGATGAACACGTACTCTTCGTTGCTCGACGCAGCTTTCTTGCTTTCAGTGGTCGTTGAAACAGATCCCCAGGGCCTGAAAACAAACAGCAACACCACGATGCAAGCCAGGGCAACATTGATTGCTCGTTCCATGCGTTTGTTCCTTGTGGTTGTCAGAAAGCGAATGAATAGCCGTATGCGTTCTCGTGTCAGTTGATCGAGCATGACAGCGATGATGAGGATTGTGCCGGATACGATTCCTTCCGCATAGAAAGAAATGCGGAGGAACCCCAAACCGTTGGTGATGATGCTTGTGAGCATCAGCCCGAGGAATGTACCAAAGATTGTTCCCCGCCCGCCAGAGAGGCTGGCGCCGCCGACCACGACAGCAGCAATAATCCGCAGCTCTGCACCGGTCCCTGCCACCGGCGATGTCGCTCCGGTTTTCGCGGTCGCGATGACCCCGGCAAAGGCGGAGAGTGCCCCGGTGATGACATACATCCAGACTTTGAGGTTATCGACATCGATTCCGGAAAGGCGGGCCGCTTCTTCGTTGCCCCCGATGTAGTATGTCTTGCGCAGAAATCGCGATTTTCTCAGCAGGAAGTCGGAGAGAACAAGGAACACGAGCATGATCAGGATCGGCAGGAAGACTCCGAACAGCTTCTCTTGGCCGATGGCGAGGAATCCGGACGGAAAGCCGGTGATGGAGTTTCCCTGTGTGGCAACAAGGACAATTCCGCGTACGATCGTCATCGAACCAAGCGTCGTGACAAATGGATTGACCTTGACTTTCGTGATGAAGAATCCGTTGAACAGACCGACAGCACACCCGGCGAGTATTGCCCCGAAGAAGGCGACCGGCGTCGAAAAGCCGCTCTGCAGCAGCACCCCGACGATCAGGCCGCCGAACGCAAACGTCGAGCCGACAGAGAGATCGAAACCTCCCGTGATAATGACAAACGTCATCCCTATGGCAATCAGCCCGTCAAGCGAGATCCCCATCAGCACGGCTTCGAGATTTGACAGCGAGAGAAAACGGTTACCTTCACCCGGCTGCGCCGCATAAAACACGAGGGCGGTCACGATCACCGCAAGCAGGATGACAAACTCCCGAATCTTCAGGATTCTTTTCATAGTCTATGGTCGTTCTTGTGCAGTGCGGTGTAACATTTTTTCTCCCGGCTGTCCGACAGTTGGACTGTCGGACTCGAATCAAGCGAGAGTTTTACTCTCGGATCTTGCATGGTGCTTCGTTCTTTTCAAGCACAACATTTGCGCACATGATTGCGCCGCGAACGGCCACTCGACAACCTCATTAGAACTCCTGGAGTTTAACTCCAGCATGGGCCTTCTTCGACAGTGCAACCTGCCCGCCAAACCATGCTTTTTGGGGCAGGCGGGCTGTCGAAGAACAGCAGGCGCGCCGTTAGCGTGCAGTGCGGTGAAACATCAATTCCATGAGGCTCTGTTCGGTGAGATCTGATTTTAGTTCCCCCACGATTCTTCCATCTTTGAAGACTATCACACGATCGCTCAACCCGATGACCTCCTGCAGCTCAGACGAAACCAGGATGACAGATCCGCCACGTGAGGTGAACTCCCGGAGAAGAGCGTAGATCTCAATCTTCGAGCCGATATCAATTCCGCGTGTCGGCTCGTCCACAATCAGCACCTTTGGTTTGCACGCCAGGCACTTCGCAAGAAGAACCTTCTGCTGATTGCCCCCGCTCAGCGACCCGACCTCCTGATCGATGGAGTTGACCTTGATCGCCAAATCCTTCACCATCCTTGATGCGACGCCAGATACTTTTGCCGGCGAGAGTAGGATCGACGTGCTGCATTCTTCAAGGCATGCTGAGGTGATGTTCATTGCGACGCTATGGCTCAGGAAGAGCCCCTGCTCTTTCCTGTCCTCCGGCGAGTAGACTATGCCCCGCTCAATTGCCGTCGACGGGGCGTCAAGATCGAGGGGTATTTCTTCCAGGTCGATCGTTCCTGAGTCCTTCTGCCGATACGCGAAAATCGATTGCATTACTTCGCTGCGGCCGGAGCCTGTCAATCCGGCGACTCCGAGCACTTCGCCCTCCCGGACATCAAACGTAATGCCGTTGAACGTGTCCCGGAGACAGAAGTCCGTTACCTGAAGTCTCTTTCTTCCCGTCCCATCGCCTTTCGGCGGATAGATCTGGTGGATTTCTCTGCCCACCATGTATTGGATGATCGCATCCCGATTAGTATCGCCGCTGTTCAGGGTCACGATATGTTCGCCATCGCGGAAGACGGTGATTCTGTCCCCGATGCGAAACACTTCATCGAGTTTATGGGAGATGAAAATGATCCCAGTGCCCTGGTCCTTCAGCCGGGCAAGAAGCTCGAAGAGGCGCTCGACATCACTGCGTTCGAGTGCGGAGGTCGGTTCATCGAGGATCAGGATTTTGGCTCTGAGAGCGATCGCTTTCAGAACCTCGACGACCTGTTTCCTGGCGAGATTCAGTTCGCCGACGAGGGTGTCAGCGGGTATCGAAAAAGAAAATTCGCGGAGATGATCATCGCTGAGCTTGTTCAGAAGCCGGTGATTGACGAGGCCGAATGATCCCGGCTCACGGTTCGCGAAAATGTTCTCGGCCACGGAGAGGTTGTTGCAGAGGCTCAGCTCCTGAAACACAGTCCCAACGCCGAGGCTCCTCGCCTCCTGCGGGGACTGCGGATTCACCTCTCTCCCGTCAAGGAGAATCTGCCCTTCTTCCTTCTGGTGGACACCGGAGAGGATCTTCATCAAGGTGGATTTGCCGGCTCCGTTTTCTCCGACGAGTGCATGGATTTCACCGGCAGCCAGCGTGAAGGACGCGCGGCGAAGCGCCTGGGTTGATCCAAAGCTCTTGGAGATCTGCCTGACTTCGAGGAGATGAGCCATAGAACAGGAGGGAAGCGAAGTGATTGTTGTCCGGCCCCGGAGACTTGAGAAACGAGCCTTCCCGCAGCACATCATGCATCGGTGCACGTTGCTCTGCCTGACGGAAAGCGGATCTCCGGAAACGCTGCGCTAGAAGTTGCGGTAACGCACACGCAAAAGCAAGGGAATTCTGAAGCAGATCGCCGTCACCCAGACGCCATGGCACCGGGTAACCGTCAGCCACTGCTGCTATCGGACCGAGAATTTGTAGACCGTCGCTGACACCAGCGTCTGGCCGGGCTTTAGAGTCGTCGTCGGGAACTCCGGCTTGTTTGGCGAGTCAGGGAAATGCTGGGTCTCAAGGCAGAACCCATAGCGATGCTCGTATTTCTTTCCTCCCTTTCCGACATGCGTGCCGTTAAGAAAATTGCCGGAATAGAACTGCATACCGGGTTCGGTCGTCAGCACCTCCATCACCCGACCCGATGTCTTCTCGTACACTCTCGCGGCCAGGCTCATGGAGTTCTCAGCTTTGTTCAGGACCCAGTTATGGTCGTATCCTCCACCGCTCTTCAGCTGTTCGTACGGCTCATTGATGCGGGCTCCAATGGCGGTCGGAACAGTGAAGTCCATCGGCGTTCCCTTCACGCTTCTCAACTCACCCGTCGGAATCAACCCGGTGTCGACTGGCGTGAACCGTTCTGCATCAATGAACAGTTCATGATCGAGGATGGCTCCGCTTCCTGCTCCGGCCAGGTTGAAATACGAGTGATGGGTCAGATTCACCACGGTCTGCTTGTCGGTCGTCGCTGAGTATTCGATCTTCAATTCATTGTTCTCGGTCACCGAGTACACGACTCTGACGGCGAGCGTCCCCGGATATCCTTCTTCCCCATCCTTGCTGACATAGTTCAGCGCCAGGGATTTGCCCGGCATGGTTTCCTTTTCATCCACGCTCCATACGACCTTATCGAATCCCTTCAAACCGCCGTGGAGATGGTTCAACCCATTATTAGCCGCAAGCGTATAGGAGTTTCCGTTCAATGCGAACTTTCCTCTTCCGATCCTGTTACCGTAGCGCCCAATCAGTGAGCCGAAATACGGTGTGTCTTTGAGATAGCTCGCCAGGGAATCAAATCCAAGAACGATATCAGCCCGCTTGCCGTCTCGGTCCGGCACGACCAGGGATACGACGATCCCCCCGTAGTTCGTGATCCGGGCTTCCATTCCATTCTTGTTGTGAAGAGTGTAGAGGAACACCTCTGTCCCTTCGTTGGTCTTTCCGAATGAGATTTTTTCCATCGTGGTCGACTCCTGTTGTTTCCCGGTGCATGAAGCAAGGAGAGCAAGAAGAAATAGCCCAAGGATTAAGGTGACGGGGAATGGCTTCATATGAGTGTTCCTCTCGTGAAGGTAGGCGTCTCGCGAATCCGATATGAATATGCCATAACGCGGGATGATTGTCCAGAGCAAACCGTTTGGCGGAGGAATCAGAAGGGGAAATCCTTCTGGCTATCGATCAGTTTTTCCAGTTTTTGCTCTTGCGGTTTCTTCGCCTTCTGGTGCACCGCGTTTGCGACAACATAGATGGCTTTCCGGGGCGTTGTCGGGCAGGCGTGTTCGCAGGCGCCGCAGCCGACGCAGATTTCGTTATTCAACTCAGGGATCACGAGTTTCTGTTCGTACGGAACCATTTTGACAGCCTTCGTCGGGCAATGCTCAGAACATGCACCGCAATCCTTCTTCTTCGCCACGACGATACAATCGTCTTTGACAAAACTCGCCCTGCCCAGCTGGATTTCTTTCTTGGCAGCGACATCGAGAGGAAGGATCGCCCCTGTCGGACACACCTGTGAACAGAGAACGCACTCGTAGTTGCAGTAGCTCGCATTATAGTTCATTTTCGGCTGCATGATGCCTGCCAGGCCATACTCGAACAGCGACGGTGAAAGAACCTGCGGCGGGCAAACGCTGATACACAAATGACACGCCGTGCAGAGATTCGAAAACCGGTCGCTGCTCTGTGAACCCGGCGGCGTCACCGGCATCCCTCTGCTCGCGTCGTAGGTAGCAGTCGATGCGGACGGATCTCCTGCGGGGCCTTGTCCGGGAAACACCATGGCAGATCCTGTCGCCACAAGCGCGCCCAGAAAAGCCCGTCGGGGCGAATCAACCACCCTCTCCTCAGGTGCCTTTGTCTTTCTCCCCCACCCCTCAAACTTCAACGCCACGGTCGGACACGAATCGATACAGTTGAAACAGCCGACACACGCGTGCACGTCGATCCTTTTCGACCCGCTGTCGAGGCAATTCGCCTTACAAACCATCTCACAGAAACCGCAGTCGGTGCACCGCTCTGTCACAATCGAAATTCTGAACAACGAGAAGCGTGAGATCAATCCAAGCAGAGCACCCGCCGGGCACAACAGATTGCAGAACAACCTGCCATGATAGTATGAGAGGTAGACCACAAGGCCGAGAAATGCGAAGGTGAGAAGAACCGCAACAGCCGTGATATGGAGGAGCGGAATGTTAAACAGCAGGAAGATCCCCAACCGGCTCAGAACAAACGCAGCCGCGTTGTTGAACGAAACGAGAACCGGGTCACCCAGATTGGTCGCGATGCGCCCAAAGTTGCTGAATGGCTCGAGGAGATCGACGAGGATCATGCTTCCGGCAACGGCGAAAACTGCCGACACTGCGAGGAGCGCATAGTGGACAACGATGGGAGCCGGCTTGTAGCGGTACCATCGCCGGCGACGCATGCGACCTGAAAGCCGGATGACAATGTCCTGAAGAGTGCCGAGTGGACAGATCGTGGAGCAATAGACCCGCCCGAAGGCAACGGTGAGAAGAAGTACACCGAGCAGACCCAACGATGCAACTGTGAGTCCGGAGACAAGCCGGGTAAGCGATGGGATGAGCTGCAGCGAGCCGAGGACCGTCATCAACCAGGTTGGAACCCGGCCCGTGAAGTCCAGAAAAACGGCCGACACGAGAACAAACACCACCACAGCAATCGTGACCCTGATCTTCTTCAGTGGATGCAAGGATCTGCCTCAGAGCGTGATGCGCTTGATGGTGAGGTTCTCAAGGTCCATCCGGCCAACACCTTGTTCTGCAGCGATCTGTATGTGCCGGACATCCTTCGGTTCCGAACCGAACATCTTCACCGCAGCGGTATCGATCGCAACGATGTCTGTCGAGAGGAGCTGCGCCTTCATTGTCACGACATCTTCTGCGGATACGCCTCTCGGTCCGTTGCGTTTCATGACATAATACGCATCGACCACATTGAGGGTCGGATTTCGGAATGTGCCAAAGTCCGCGATGCATTGGTGAAGATCGTTCCCATGCCAGTAGCCGCGATCCCACACATTTCCCATGAGGTTCTTCAGCGCACACGTGATGCGGCTGGAACTGTGGTGCTTGAGAACGGGAACATTAATGAACACATCTGCAGCGAGCACCAGTTCGTGCTCCTTGGATTGCTTGAGGACCTTTCCTTTCGGGATGGCGACTTCGTGATAATATCCTTCGGTGTGGCCCGGCGCGATTCTCCCTCCCGCATCCTTCACTGCAGCTTCGATGCCGCTGTTCTTGTAGCAGCGCTGCCATTCGTCGCACGTATGGTCGAATACAACGACTTCCTTTGCACCGGCCTGCAGACAATGCCTGATGATCTCTGCAACCAATTTCGGATTCGTGTTTCCCCCGCGCTCGGGAAGTACATCCCAGCCGATATTCGGTTTGATGACAACCTTCTGCCCCTTCTTCACAAACGTACCAATTCCGCCGAAAGCCTCAATTCCCTTTTGGAACATCTGAGCAGCTTCGCCCCCGCGCACTGCAACGAGATCAACGGTGCCTGCGGCGGTTCGAGGGGCAACGCCCGCGAAAAGATCTTTCGGTCCGCCGAGAGTCAGATATGAACCTGCCAGCGCGGAAACTCCAAGCGAATTTCGGAAAAAGGTTCGTCTATCCATCCACTCCTCCTGATTGATCGTGTCGGTTCGCTCAATTGTGACGGGTCTCTTTCCAGGAGACCTTCAGTTCAGGTCAATGCCACGCGCAGAAAACGGCACAAAGTATGCCATACAAACAAAAAGTCCCGGCCGACAACCGCCAACCGGGACTTTCTTGCAGATTCTGAAGAATCAGCGTCCTATGCTGTAGTATGTGAACCCCTTTGCTTTCATCTCTTTGGGGTCATAGATGTTCCGCCCGTCAAGAATGACAGGCTTCTTCATCATTTTTTTCATTTTTGAGAAATCAGGACGCCTGAATTCATTCCATTCAGTCACGACGAGGAGGGCATCAGCATCTTTCAGTGCGTCATAGGAACTCTCGCAGAACTCCACTTTTCCCTTGAAAAGAGGCTCGACCATGCTGTTCGAAATAGGATCATGAGCCCGCACTCTTACGCCGGCATTCAGAAGTGCGCGAATCATCACAAGCGAGGGGGCTTCGCGTATGTCATCCGTCTGAGGTTTGAACGAAAGCCCCCAAAGAGCTACCGTCTTCCCCTTCAGGTTGTCTTTGAAGTGCTGCTTCAGTTTCTTGAAAAGAACTGCTTTCTGGGTTTCATTCACCTCGTCCACGGAACGGAGAATCGTCAACTCCCGCCCGTACGACTCCGCAGTCTTGACCAGCGCTTTGACATCCTTCGGGAAGCACGATCCACCATATCCCACGCCCGGGAACAGGAACTGCTTTCCGATCCGCGGGTCCGATCCGATCCCCCTTCTGATCGAATCGATGTCCGCTCCGACTTCCTCACACAGGTTGGCCAGTTCATTCATGAACGAGATTTTCGTCGCCAGAAAAGCATTCGCCGCGTACTTCGTCAT
Source organism: Ignavibacteriales bacterium (assembly GCA_026390595.1). Taxonomy (NCBI): domain Bacteria; kingdom Pseudomonadati; phylum Ignavibacteriota; class Ignavibacteria; order Ignavibacteriales; species Ignavibacteriales bacterium. Next base: position 123,955 of record JAPLFQ010000019.1, on the reverse strand, counting down.
CTCAGAGCTCCGTTCGTCCATCACAATGATCGGGTTCCCCGTCCGGACGAATGGCTCATACAGTTCCTGAAGCGTTGCGCTCGTCTTCTTGCTCCTGGTGCCGATCACGACTCTGTCCGGCTTGAGCGAATCCTGCAGTGCGGATCCTTCTTTGAGGAACTCCGGGTTTGACACGACTTCCATCGCGTACTTCGATTTCTTCTTCAGCAGCTGTTTGATCTTGTCCACTGTCCCAACCGGCACCGTGCTTTTGCTGACAACGATTTTTTCAGAGTTCGCCAATTCTGCGATCTGCTTTGTGACACTCAGAACGTGCGTCAAATCTGCCGAGCCATCCTCCGAGGGAGGCGTCGGCAGGCAGAGAAAAATGATATCGCTCTTCTGGACTGCGGTCTTGATGGACGTGGTGAACTCGAGACGCCCCTCCTGAGTGTTCTTTCGAACCAGCTCCTCAAGTCCGGGCTCGTAAATGGGGATTGTTCCTTTTTTCAGGCTGTTGATTTTCTTTTCATCAATGTCCATGCAAATGACATTGTTTCCGGTGTCGGCGAAACATGCTCCCTGAACGAGGCCGACGTATCCGGTACCAATTACGGAAAGGTTCATAGTCTTATCATTCGGATTTTGGTGATTTGATGTCGAGTGTCACAAGAACACTACAGTGAAATGGAAAAAGCCTCCGGGGCGTAATCCTTCAACATGACTTTGCTCCCGTGCAGTACCAATCATACAATGCCTTGAGTCCATCGTCGAGGCTTATACCCGGAGCCCAGCCAAGCGATGCCAACTTTGAAACATCGAGGAGTTTGCGCGGTGTCCCGTCGGGCTTCGAGGCATCAAAGTGGATATCACCGGTGAACCCAACGAGATGCTTGATCTTATACGCGAGGTCCCTGATGCTGAGATCTGTTCCCACGCCGATGTTCACCAATTCCCCGATCTCTTTCGCGTCATACCGCGTCATCAAGTACACGACGGCGTCAGCAAGATCGTCTGAATAGAGAAACTCGCGGAGCGCTGTTCCGGTCCCCCAGAGCTGAAGGGAACAGCGCGACACTCCGTAGCGCTTGAGCGCTTCCTCGATCTGCGCGTCACTCGCAAGTGTCCCGAGGTCAAGACCGAATCCGAGTGGAGTGGCCTGAAGGTCGTTGCGTATCACTGCAAATCGTCCGAAGCTCAGCAGCTTTGCAAGGTGGAACTTCCTCATAAGCGCGGGAAGCACGTGGGAAGTCTCGAGATTGAAATTGTCTCCGACGCCGAACAGGTTCGTCGGCATCACGGAAAGGAAATTCGATCCGTACTGCTCGTTGTAATACCGGCACAGCTTGATCGCTGCAATTTTCGCTATGGCGTATGGTTCGTTGGTCGGTTCCAGAGGGCCGGTGAGCAGGTATTCTTCTTTCAGGGGCTGAGGTGCAAGTTTGGGATAGATGCACGACGAGCCGAGGTTCAGCAGTTTCTTTACGCCATTCCGGTGGCTCGCATCGATGACGTTCAGGGCGATGGCCAGGTTGTCATGAATGAATTCCGCTTTGTAGGTGCTGTTGGCGAGGATTCCTCCGACCTTTGCAGCCGCGAGAAAAACATACTCCGGCTGCTCCCCGGCGAAAAACCGGTCAACTTCATCACGTCGTCGCAGGTCGAGCGAAGATTGCCCCCGCACCACGATATTGTTGAAGCCGAGAGATTCAAGCCTTCGAACAATCGCCGAACCCACCAGTCCACGGTGGCCCGCGACATATATTTTCGCGTTCTTATCCAACGCCTTCCTTTATGTTCTCCTGAAGCGTTACAGAGTGATTCGTCCAGCCAAAATCCTTCTTCTGCATGATTTTGATCCCCTTGCCCGGCGGGGTCAAACCTGCACGCATCATGTCATGATCGATCATGACTTTGACAAGATCGCCGAAAAGGACGGTGGGTTTCCAGCCGAGTTTTCGCTTTGCCTTGCGGATGTCTGCCTGAAGCCCATTCACCTCGGTCGGCCGGAAGTACTTTGGATCGATCTCGACAACCACATCGCCGATTTTGAGCCCGCCGACAAAGTCCTTCCGGAGGCTTCTGATCCTGGCTTTTTCCTTGACACCGCTCCCCTTCCACTCGATCTCAATCCCTACATATTCGAACGCATGCTCCAGGAATTCCCGGACGGTATGAGATTCACCGGTCCCGACGACATAGTCATCCGGCTTATCCTGCTGAAGCATGAGCCACATCATCTGAACGTATTCCGGAGCGAATCCCCAGTCCCGTTTTGCATCGAGGTAGCCGAGGTACAACCTATTCCCGTTGCCGGCGAGCATGTCAGCGATCGCGCGGGTGATCTTGCGGGTCACGAACACTTCGCCGCGGCGCGGACTTTCGTGATTGAAGAGAATCCCGTTCGAGGCATGAATATTGTAGGCTTCGCGGTAGTTGACCACAATCCAGTACGAATAGACTTTTGCGACCGCATACGGGCTGCGCGGCTGGAACGGGGTGCTTTCGCTCTGCGGCGGCGGCGCCCCGCCAAACATTTCAGAAGAGGAGGCCTGATAGAACCGTGTCTTGATCCCGCTCCTCCGGATGGCTTCGAGCAACCGTGTTGTGCCAAGCGCTGTGATGTCGCCGGTATACTCGGGCATATCGAATGAGATCCTGACGTGGCTCTGCGCCCCGAGGTGATAAACTTCGTCCGGCCTGATGTTGTACATCATTTCGGTCATCAGCCCGGGATCGGAGAGATCCCCGTAGTGAAGATGGATCTTCGCCTGCGGCACGTGGGGGTCGACATAGATGTGGTCAATCCGGTGAGTATTGAACGTGCTTGCCCGCCGGATGATGCCGTGGACTTCGTACCCTTTGGAAAGGAGAAGTTCGGCAAGATACGAGCCATCCTGGCCGGTGATGCCCGTGATCAGCGCAATGTTTGACATCAGTTCTTCCCTTTTCGATTCATCGCGGTTCTCAACCTGGCCCAGGTGTTCGCCAGATCTTCCGAAATGAGCTTCACGTCGGTGAGCACTGGCATGAAGTTCGTGTCGCCGCTCCAGCGCGGGACAATGTGAAAATGGATGTGTTTGTCGATTCCGGCGCCGGCGATACGGCCTATGTTTGCCCCAAGGTTGAATCCGTGGGGGCCGCTCGTCTTCCCAAGAGCCTTCATTCCACGCAAGGTGGTTTCCATGATTTCGACGTATGTTTCCTTCGTCAAGGCAGCGAGGTTGGCGGTGTGCTTGTATGGCACCACCATGAGGTGTCCGCTGTTGTACGGGTAGAGGTTCATCACAAGGAAGCAGTGTTCGCCGCGCCACACGACGAGGTTCTTCTTATCCTGGTTCTCCTTGGCAATGCGGCAGAAAAGACATCCCTTGCTCTTCTTCGTGCCCCTGAAGGATGCGATGTAGGCTGAGCGCCAAGGTGAGAAGAGACGTTTCACGCTGACTCCTGATTCGTGTGAACAGTAAACAGTGAACGGTTAACAGGACTGGGGGTTAGACCTAGCGTTGGATACTCCGGGAAAGACCACTCAACATCATCTGGGTCTCGATGATATCCGTTTCGGTTGGCTCAAACGTCGTCTGATCAAGATACCCGAGCCGAACCGAGATTTCCAACTGTTTACGGCTCACCGTTATTCCTACTTCCCATCCCCCAGCAGCACGATTTTTTCTCTCCCTTTCTTCACGTTCTTCGTGGCGTTGCGCGTATCAATCACGCGCTTCGCGTTCTTCACGACCATTTCATAGTCATACTGGCTGTGGTCCGTCGTGATGAGCACGCAATCCACGCTCGCCAGCAGCTCTTTCGTCAGGGGTACTGACTCATACGAATTGCCGTTGACCTTGACCTTTGGTACAAACGGGTCATTGTAGACGATATTCCGCGCCCCGTCTTTGAGCAGCAGTTCCATGACTTTGAGGGCCGGCGAATGACGAGTGTCGTCAACATCCCGCTTGAAGGCAACTCCCAGAATCAGGAGCTTCGCCTGCGGAAATGCGACCGGCATCATGCTGATTTCGCGCTGGACCATGTTCATCACATAGAACGGCATGTTCTCGTTTGTCTCAGCGGCAAGCGTGATAAAATTGGTCTGAAAATCATGCTCACGGGCCAGCCAGGAGAGATAGTATGGATCGATCAGGATACAATGACCGCCAATCCCCGGGCCCGGGTAGAACGGCATGAACCCGAACGGCTTGGTCGCCGCGGCCGCAACGACTTCCCACATGTTGATGCCTCCCATCCTGTCACAGAGCTGGGCGAGTTCGTTGACGAGCGCAATATTGACGCTGCGGAAAATATTCTCCAGGAGCTTCTCCATCTCCGCTACCTTCGGATTGGAGACCGGGACGACGACGGAGACAGCCTGCGACGTAATCAGGCACGCAAGCCGGGTACACTCGGGTGTCACACCGCCCACCACCGTCGGCGTATTTGCCGTCGTCCATTTCTTGTTCGCCGGATCGATTCTTTCGGGCGAAAATGCTAGGTGGAAATCCTTCCCCACTTTCAGGCCCGTCGCCTCCAGTATCGGCTGTACATACCCTTCGGTCGTATTCGGAAACGTCGTGCTTTTCAGGATGATAAGATGTCCTTTGCGCAGCCGGGGAGCGATCTCGTTCGCCGACGCGACGATGTACGAAATATCGGGCTCCTTGTTCGCCGTAAAAGGGGTCGGAACGCAGATGAAGATCACATCGAGATCTGAAACCGCGTCATAGTTCGCGGCGGCTTTGAGCAGGCCGTTCCTGGTGACTTTGGCGAAGACCTTGTTGTCGACATCGTCAATGTAGTTCTTCCCCTCGTTGATGGCCTTCACTTTCCTCTCATCCACTTCGATACCGAGGGTTTCAAACCCCTTCGCGGCAAATTCCACCGCGAGCGGCAGTCCGACATATCCCAGTCCTACAACACCAATGCGTGCTTTCTTCTGTTTGATCTTGTTTTCGAGGGTAGGCATGAATATCCCGTATGTAGTTACTTGTTGGCGTTAACTTCGTGATTCGATATTCCTTGTCCGATCTTCGATCTTCGCCAGCAGGACGGCGCTGTGAAGATGGAATAACGAGCACCGATCCCGGTATGCCGAAGTCGGGCGCGACGCACCCATGAAAAACCAAGCCCGCTCTCAGCGGGCTTGATCGTTGTACGCTCAGAACTAGTCTTCTTCCTTCTCCTTTTCCTTGGCCGCGATCACCTTCTCCGCCAGCTCGCGCGGGAGTTCTTCATAATGATCGAACTTCGTCCTGTAGACTCCCCGACCCTGTGTCATGGAACGGAGAATCGTGGAGTACTTGTGGATCTCGGACATTGGGACGAGGGCCTTGATCTTCTGGAAATGTCCTTCGGATTCCATCCCCGAGATTTTTCCGCGACGCCCAGATATGTCACCCATGACATCGCCCATGTATTCATCGGGGACGATCACTTCGATTTCGTTGATCGGCTCAAGAAGTACCGGCTTCGCCTCGAGGAAGCCCTTCTTGAACGCCATCGTGCCGGCAATCTTGAATGAATGTTCGTCCGAGTCGACTGAGTGATAGGATCCGTCGAAAATTGTCACTTTTACATCGACAATCTGATAACCTGCGAGAACACCTCTCTGCATCGTCTCGATGACCCCCTTCTCAACTGCGGGGACAAACCTGCCGGGCACCACGCCGCCGACAATCTCGTCGGCAAACTCAAACCCGGTACCGCGCGGCAACGGTTCGATCTTGAGGTAGACGTGACCGAACTGGCCGCGTCCTCCGGTCTGTTTCTTGTGCTTGTACTCAACCTCATCCACTCTTGCTTTGATCGCTTCCTTGTACGGTATCTTGGGTTCCTTGAGATCGACCTCCACGCCGTACTTCTCTTTGAGTCTCTTGGTCACGATCAACAGATGGAGTTCTCCCTGGCCTGCAATCACAGTTTGGCTCAGCTCGCCGTCGACCTGGACAAGGAACGTCGGATCTTCCTCATGCAAGTAGTGGAGGCCCGTGCCGATTTTGTCTTCGTCACCTTTCGACTTTGCCGAAATCGCCATGCGGATCACCGGCTCGGGAAAAGCGATTGTCGGGTACAGCACAGGGAACCCCTTGCTGCTGAGCGTATTGTTTGTGTGGGTGTCTTTAAGCTTGACGACTGCGCCGATATCGCCAACGAAGAGCTTCGCGACATCGCGCCGCTCTTTGCCGTTCATGACGAAGAGCTGCCCGAGACGCTCGCTCTTTCCATTTGAAACGTTTGTCAAATCAAGACCGGGGACGACCGCGCCGGAATAGACGCGGAAGAACGACAACTCGCCCACGTGCTGCTCGGAGATGGTCTTGAACGCGAAGAGAGACGGCGGGCCCGCAGGATCCGGGGCGATCTGGATCTCCTGTTTCTTCTGTGTATCCGTGGCAGTAACACTGCCGCGCTCCAGCGGCGACGGACCGTATTGAACGAGAAAGCTCAGGATCGAGCCAAGTCCAATGTTCATACTCGCAGCGGAACAGAAAACCGGGAAGATCTTGCGTGACAACAGAGCAAATTTAAGTCCCTTCTGGAGATCCGCATCATGGAGCGTCCCGTCTTCGAAGAACTTGTTCATGAGTCCTTCGTCAGTTTCCGCAATCTTTTCGATCAATTCCTCGTGAAGCGCTTCTGCCCGCTCTTTGTGCTCGGCGGGAATGTCGGAATCGGTGAACTTCCCGCTGCCGTCACGATTGAACTTGTACATCCTCATTTTCAACACGTCGACGACGGAGTCGAACGTCAAACCTTCGTTGACCGGGAACTGGATCAGCGTCACATCATTGCCGAAGCGGGTTTTCGCCGAACCGAACGACTTCTCAAACTCTGCGTTTTCGTTGTCCATCTTGTTGACAACGATGACGGTCGGAGTTTGATAGTGTTTCGTGTAGTTCCAGACAATTTCCGTACCGACTTCTGTCCCTTCCACGGCTTTCAGCAGCACAACGGCGATGTCGGCGACACGCAGGGCGGAGATCACTTCTCCGGTAAAATCGGAGTACCCCGGCGTATCAAGAATGTTGAACTTGCATCCTTCCCACTCACAATGAAGAACCGACGTATTGATGGAAATCTTCCGTTCGATTTCGTCCGGATGATAGTCGGAAACGGTGCTCCCGTCTTCGACTCGTCCGAAACGTGTTGAAGTGCCGGAGGTAAAGAGCGCGGCTTCCGACATTGTTGTCTTGCCGGATCCACCGTGCCCTATGAATGCAATGTTGCGGATTTTGTCACTTGTATATTCTTTCGAAGACGCGATAGCCACGGTATCTCCTCATTGGTCTTAGGTGATAGTTAGGACAAGAGAGGACTGCTCGAGGTGAAGCCCGTTACGAACGAGGTCGGAATCGTTCGAACAAGCCTCCGATACTGCTCACGATGGCTCCAAGAACAGAAGCTACCTGCATGATGGGTTCTTCGAGCTGTTGCTGCACGCGCTCCTCGAGCAAGAGGACATTGTCTGCCACATTCTTCAGCGAGTTAAGAGATCCTTTGACAATGTCGACGTGATCATCAATTTTCTGTGCCGTCGATTTCAACCGTTCGGTAATAAATGCGAGATTTTCAAGCACAGGTTTGGAACGCTGCACAAATTCCGCCAGATCGCGTCTGATACCGGAGAGCGCCACAATGAGATAGACACAGAGTGCCGTCAAGCTAACCAGCGAAACTACCTGGACGAGTTGGAGAACAGTTTCCACGTGAAGCTCCTCTCAATCAATACAAACACAACAATCAGTCAGTTCGATGACCACGAATCCTACTGTCGATCGTCGGTTTTCGATTTTCGATTGAGTTCCACATCCATCAATCGGCATTCGGCAATCGTCAATCGAACATTACAGAGCTTTGTCCGGCTACTCCCCCTTCTTGCTGCGGGCGTCGGTGAGAATTCTCTCCGCATCCCCCATAAGACTGTTGGCCTGCTTCCGGGCATCCGTGATCAGGGAGTCAGACTTTTTTTTTGCCTCGGTCATGATTTCCGATGCCTTCGACCGGGCCTTCGCGAGGTATTCCTCGCCCTTGTCGACGAGTTCACCAGTCTTTTCCTTGATGTCGCGGCGCAGCTCTTTCCCGCTCTTCGGTGCATACAGAAGTGCCATCACGGCACCAACAACGCTGCCTGCGATAAAGCCGACGATCAAGCCTTTCGCCATTCCTTCATTGTTTTCGTCTGCCATACGATCCTCCGTGAGAAATTTTCGGCGTGATGAGAAACCCTCTACCTAGACACTCGTGCCACGTTGCCCCGGCACTCCTTCGGGCTAAACAAAGGACGCTACGAGAAAACCTTCCCCAATTCTTCGCTGCCAAGCGCCCGCCTGAACGACACGGTTCTCTATGGCGGGGAAATCTTTCCGAAAGATCTTGCCTTTGTCCATCGATTTCGTTTCGACTTGATCCAGACCGAAAGCGCAAGAGAAAGTAGAAAATAAGAGGTAAATAAACAAGGAAATCGGGAGAACCAAAAATCTCTTGTCAGGAAAAATCAGGTTGGATCAAAAACGAGACGCATTTTCCTGAATCCTTTTTGTGAGAACTCGATTTTCGGTCCTAATTCAGGACAGGGTGACGGGTTCCAAACCCACGATATTGAGCGCTCTCGGATCTACGGCAAGCATCTGGGATCAGTCACGGTGCGCAGCGGTCACTGACGGCAGAAAGCTCGTATCGAATCTCGAACAGACTGCCGGGTACCATATACAACACTGCCCTGCCGATGAAGCCGGACAGGGCAATTTGCTTGACTTTGAGATGACCCAGATCCCGCAGGAAGAATTGCAGGATCATCATTTTAGTTAGCGCTGGATCAGATCCCGACGAAGGAAGTCGGCATCCCATTTGGGCACTGGATCAGATCCCGACGAGAAGAGTCGGGATCCTCATTTTGGCAACGGAGTTAGCTTCGCTTCGCTCGCTAACTCCGGCCAAAATGGGACTTAACGCTTTTTCTTCTTATGACGCATCTTTCGCAAGCGCTTCTTGCGCTTGTGCGTTGCCATCTTGTGGCGTTTGCGCTTTTTACCGCTTGGCATAGCGCCCTCCGTTATTTGTTCTGAATGAGTGGACTAGAGTGTTGTTCGAGAAACTGCTTGGCCTGCTGACCAATTTCACTGTTGGGTGGAGCAAGAGCTATAGTCTTCTTGAACCAGGCGTTTGCTTCTTCAAACCGTCGTGCCCGGAGATTCACGATCCCCAGGTTGAAATGCGCCTGCAAGTGCTTCGGATCGTATTTCAGAGCCGTTTGCATCTGTTTTTGCGCCTCATCCAAGTCCCCATTCTCGAAATAACAGATACCGAGATCGACCCGGGCGTTCGCATCCTTGACATTCTTCTCGACGTAGCGCTTGTAGTACGTGATGGCCTTATCGAAGAACCGGCCGTCGTGGCTCATATTCGCAAGCTTGAGCAGAGTCTGCATATCGGCAGGATTGGCTGCGAGCACTTTCTCCAACTCGGAGATCTGACCGGCGAGTTGGATGTTCGCCGCCGGCATCTGGGGAACTGCAGACTGCTCCTGAACTGCAACTTGTTCCTTCTTCGAGAACAATTCGACTCCAACAACAACAATCAGAAGAAGTCCGAGGAAGCCGAAAATCACTTTCCAGGAGAACAGCGAGCCGGCCTGGGATTCCCGTTTCTTCGAACCCCGGTCTTTTTCCTGCCTGGCCGACTGGTGTGAGGACTGAGACTGATGCCTTCTCGCCCCCTGCAGCTTTGCTCCGCAAGTGCCGCAGAAAGTCGCATCCGCCGCATTTTCCGAACCGCATCTCTTGCAGGATCTTACACCACCCGACATTTCGCCTGCCTCAGCGGTAGGTGGCTCGGTTGACCAATCAACGACCTTGCCACAATGCGGGCAGTTCTGATCACCCAATTTTATCCACTTGCCGCATTCCCCGCATGAAATCCTTGGCTTCATCTTCGGCTATCCTAACGTTTTCTTCAGATTTTCGTCGACCACATGCTTCAAGTCTTTGGAAACCTTGAATATCGGGACGTAGTGCTCCTCAACCTTCACCTGTTCGCCGGTTCTCGGGTTGCGGGCCATTCTCCCCTTCCGTTTCTTGACTTTGAAGCTGCCAAAACCGCGGATCTCGATGTTCTTTCCCGCCTTCATTGCATCGATGACGGTGGAAATGAATCCGTCGACCACAGCTTCAGTTTCGACCTTCGTCAGGCCCGTGGCTGCTGCAATGACATCTACGATATCAGCTTTTGTCAAGGTGCCTCCTGTGAGTTGTTAGTACGGTGACGTAAACTTGTATTGCAGCACGGGTTGGTTCAAGAGTTCATGTTTCAAGGAAGCCAGCTCCGATATTGTCTCCCCCATCAACCTTTCCATGAACGACCTGATCTTCCGCTCTTTCACAACTTTTGGTTTTCCCTTGATCTCACCAAGTTTCGCGGCGATACTCACGGCGTCTTCGTAGGTTCCGAGTGTGTCGACAAGTCCGTATTCACGCGCCTGGCGTCCGGTGAAGACACGTCCGTCAGCGTACCCGAGGACGATCTTGCGGTCCAGTTTGCGTTCAGTGGCCACGACTGTCACAAACTGATCATACACGTCCGCCAGCAGCTGATCAAAGAACTTCTTTTCGTCTACAGTGGTCTTGCGATACGGAGAACCGATGTCCTTGAACTTTCCCGTCTTAAACGTGGAGGCATCGACTCCGATCTTGTTCATGAGCTCGCCGAAGTGAAGGAATTGGAATATCACGCCGATACTCCCTGTCAGCGTGCCGGGATTCGCCATGATCTTGGTGGCTCCGCATGACACGTAGTAGCCGCCACTTGCAGCGACCGAACCCATGGAAACGACAACCGGCTTGCCGGACTGGCGTGTTTTCTTCACTTCTTCGTAGATTTCCTGGCTCGCTGAAACGCCGCCTCCGGGGGAATCTACGCGGAACACGATGGCCTTCACCGACCGGTTCTCGCGATACTTTTTGAACTGCCGGACGATATCCTGCGAATCAATGATCGGTTCTGCCAATTCCACGACGGCGACGCGCTCACCCGACGTGCTCGCAGACTCATCATCCGGCGCGCTGAAAATGAGGGTGACGATGGAAATGAGAAAAAGACCTCCCATTGCCAGGATGAATACGGTGATGCCTAATATCCACTTCGCCGTGTTTGACATCTCTCTGCGGATCTCGATTACGCCCCGAAGTTAGAGGCTACAGCTCCCACCACGTCGGGTCGCATAAGTTATTGATATACTTAAGATTATACGAATACAGTGTTTGAAAGTCAAATAAGAAATTTGGGTCAAGTAGGATGTCAGGAATCCCCGTTAAATTGAGGAATTCCAAGAAGGCCTTCCTGGTCAGCAGGCGCCACATTATAGACGGCGAGTCCCAACCCTACCGGATTGGGACTCGCGCTCTTGGAACACCTGAAACAACTATTCCTTTGGTTCTATTTCACAAGTATCATTTTCCGCGATTCGATGTAGATCCCTGCCAGCAACCGATAGAAATACGCACCGCTTGGCAATTGCGGTGTCCACTGCACCTGATAGAATCCAGCCTTTTGAATCCCTGAGACAATGGTTGCGATTTCTTCGCCTAGCACGTTGTATACCTTGAGAAGGACTGGACCGTCGAGAGGAGTTTGATAGCGAATCGTGGTGCTTGGATTGAACGGGTTCGGGAAGTTCGGGTGCAAGGCAAACGTTGTTGGCACTGCGCCACCAAGTTGCTCCAATGATGTCGACACAACCGTGATGAAGTGTCTTATCGTGCTATAGGGGCCGTAGCCAGCGGCGTTCCGACCACGCACTCTCCAGTAATACGTTGTTGCCGGACTCAAAGGGCCGACAACCCGAGTCGTCGTGGTGAGTGTTGTGTCATCAATTACATTGGCACTGAACGTAAACCTGGAGGAGACCTGAAGTTGGTAGATGATCGCACCTTCACAGGGACTCCAACTCAGCGTGGGACTCATGGGTACATTTCGTGCGCTGTCGATAGGCTCGATCAAGGTTGATGCCGAAGGTGCGGCCAACGTGGTAAAACTCCAGACAGGCGAGAACTGGCTCCAACCACTCGCGTTGAAACCGCAAACTCTCCAATAGTACATGGCGCCGTTCAGGAGAGGACCAACCTGACGTGAGACCCCGATCAGCGTCGAATCATCCAGCACCAGAGGATTGAAGAGAGATGAAAGGGAGATTTGAAGACGGTACTTCGAAGCGCCTGTCACCGCCCCCCAACTGAATGTGAGAGTCATCGCAACACCGGCACTCCCGTTGGCAGGTTGAGACAATAACGGAGGAATCGGTTGGGCCTTGAGTGTCACAAAGGAGCGCACATCTGACCAACCGCCGAAGCCGTAAGAATTCTTCGCTCTGACGCGCCAGTGGTACGTCGCCCCTTCTGAAAGCAACCCCACCTGCTTTGAGGCGTTCGCCAAGGTGGAGTCATTGACGATGAGAGTCGCGAAGAAAGGACTTTCTGATACCTGCAGATGGTTCAATCCGGCACCGGGAACAGATTGCCAGGAGAGGGCCACCGGAATGGAAATCCCTTGCGCACGGTCCGCGGGACCAATCAAGAAGGGGGCCGAAGGGACTCCGGTAACGGACGCATATAAGTCGTTGTAGATCTGGTCGCTGATGGGAAACTTCAGGTTCCTGAAATCGGCACGGAGGTCTTTGGCGAAGCCATACGACATGGCCGTCACCAGAAGGGTTGACCGGAAAGTATCAGCGGCTGCTGTGTTATGGCCCTGGTCAAACTTCTGCCACCACGATGGATTGAAGCCTTGAAGGAGCCCGGTCATACGTTTGAGGGGTACTCGATATCCCTTTTCCTCAGTCTCCGCTTGCCTGCAGAATTCAAACGCGATCGTGCTGAAGGTGGGCAGAGCATCATCCTCCTGGGTGACCGGATCATTCCATGACGTGAATTTCTTCCCTCCACTGATGTAGGTGTTGTAGTTGTCGCGAGACCACATCATGAAACCGGTGAGATCGGCGCCAATCTCCCACGCAAGGTCATCGCTCAGGCCGTAGAATCGAGAGTGATTAACAAGCTCATAACCGGCGGCGTATGCATAGACCTGTGCCATGGTCTCAGAATAGATCGCATTCGCGTTTCCGTCGATGCGTCCACCATAGTAATAATTGGCCGGACAATTCAGGGTGTAGTTGTGGCCCATCTCATGAAAGAGCGCTGTCCACCCAATATGACCTTGCATGAAGGCATCGCCAACACCAAATGCGACGGGATTCGTGTACCAGAGGCTATAGGCACCTTGGAACGCGGAGTCCCTGAGCATCAACTGTTCGAATTTTGAGTCCACCAGATAGATGTTGTCGTTTACAAAATCCTTTTCGATGGACGATACAGCCGAAGCGATATACTCGACGGTCGATCGCGACAGTGTAGTAAAGAATCTGTCGGCGAATCCTCCAAGGCGAGGGGGCGTGTACAAGCGTGTACCGAGTGTGACAGGATTGACCGGAATCCGGACAGCGATATCAGGCGAAAGCGCAATAGGCGACACCGTCGGTCCGACGAACCGCATGAGGAGAATGCATGAATCTTGCTTCCCGCCGGAATAATGGGCGGTAACCGTGAGGAAGTAATTCTTCGAAACATTCGAGTAGGTGTGTGTTTGAGGGAAGAAGCCACTCGTCGTCATTCCATCACCCCAGTTCCACGTAAAGGGTGTGGTGGGCGCCTGACTATCGACACCGTTCACTCTCGCGGCGCCGGTAATCGTATCGACGGATTCGACAGTGAGGTTGAGGGTGGATGACGTTCCAAAAATAATCTTCTTGTAGTCGAATGAGTTACCTTGGCCTGAAAGCCTGGGGCATATCAGAACAAGAGGCAGCAAGAGTGACAACGACCGCCCGATAAGCCTGTGAGTCATTATGAGTCTCTCCTAGAGCGATGAACCATCATGTCGAGTATCATCTGAGCAACACCATTCGTTTCGTCTCGACAACAGCGCTGTTCCCGTTTGTCGGGTAAGCTTCGAAGCGATAGAAATACACCCCGGTAGGCATTGTTGACGCATCCCAACATACTGCGTGAGTTCCGGAGTGCTCAATCCCGTTCACGAATGTTGCCACTACCCTTCCTAACATATCGTAGATCTTGAGCACGACCTGGCTATTCGAGCCAAGTTGGTAGGGAATCCTAGTTGCCGGATTGAAGGGGTTCGGATAGTTCTGACTCAGTGAAAACGATTTCAGATCGCCCGCGCGGATGTCCTCGACAGCTGTGACGACTTCGGAGAGCGGACGTTTCCAGACCGTTGAAGAGACCCCTGCGAACATGTTCTGTCTGCTAACCGCGAGAGCCTGGATTTGAGTGCTCACGGCATCGCCGCTGACCAAAGTCCATTGCATCCCGAAATCTGTAGAACGAAACAGCCCATGACCTGTAGCGGCGATGACATTGACAGCGCCTGCTGAGCCGGTCGAGATCGTAAGAGCGCTGACAGAAGAATCCATCAGTCCGTTGTTTCGAGGGATCCAAGTCATTCCGCCGTCGGTCGTGAGAAGAACCCCCCGGTTGTCTGTTCCGACAAGGAGGTTCGCTTCGTATGTGACCAGCGCGTTCAGGCGGGATGCATTGATGTTTGTCCCTTGCTGCCTCCAGGTCATTCCTCTGTCCGTCGATGCGATCACCTGCACCTGATGCAAGTCCAGTGCATTATTTCCCGCAAAGATTGTAGGCGATTCATTACCGACTTGCGAGACAGCGAACGCGTGCACGTCCCCCACAGCCATATTCGCGGCCTTCCATGTTGCGCCGCCGTTGCTGGAGATGTAGATGCCCCCCGCACCGGCCACGAGGTGTGTCCCCCCTTGTTCATTTGCCACGACCGCAAGAGCGTACACGTTGGGGAATTTCATGCCGACGTTGTTCTGATTCCATGTTGCGCCGCCGTCTGTCGAGAGAAAAGCCCCGCAACCATTCGTACCGGCAAAGACCTTTGAATCAAACGCTGCAAGGGCATTCACGGACCTGCACACCAGTCCCGAGTTTGCAATCGTCCAGCTGGACCCCTCATCAGAAGAGACGAAGACTCCGCTTCCCCACGTGCCGGCAAAGAACTTGCGTCCTCCATTGCCGTCCGCTATAATCGCAAGTCCCTGGATATAGGGAAATGTCAGTCCCGTATTCACGGGCACCCAGCCAACACCATTGTTTGTGGAACGATAGATTCCGCCGCCATTTGTGCCGGCGAGTATGCATGGATTTCCTGTCCCCACCGGTGAAGGGGTGAGAGCATACACATGGAGGTTGTTCAGGCCGTCATTGGCTGGCACCCAACTTGCGCCTGTGTCAGACGACCTGAAGGCACCTGATTTGTACGAGCCTACGAACAGAATCTTACCGCCGGTTTCGACTGAAGAGATTGCTGCACAGGACAAATTGGTGTCTGGCAAACCCGAATTCACTTGAGTCCACAGTGAACCGTTGTTCACCGACAAAAATGCACCATGATCGGTACCCGCAAGAAGAGTAGAGCCAGCCACCGCAAGCGCCTTCACATTCAGTCCATGTAGACCAGTATTGACTGGATTCCACCTTGCCCCGTTGTTTGTTGACCTAAAGACGCCGCCTCCCCATGTCCCTGCAAAGAGGTTCTTGCTTCCGTCATCGCCGACGGACACTGCCAGCGAGGTCAGAAAGAGATTGGTCAGTCCTGAATTTACCTCAAACCATGTTTGGCCGAAGTCGGTAGAGCGTATGACGCCGCAGGGTTCACCGACCGCCCCCCAAGTGGCGGCAACGAAGATATCTGTCCCCCCTGATCCGTCAAGCGCAGCCACGAGCCCGTTAGTCCAGGTTCCGTCAGCGAGATTGAGCTTCTTCCAATTGGCCCCGTCATTTGTTGAGAGGAAGATCCCGCCGCCGTAGGCACCAGCGAACACCGCTGCACCGGAAGCGGCAAAAGACGTGAAGTAACCACCACAGAGTTGGTTGGTTCGAACCCATTGTGCGAACGTTGAGTCTCTGCTGATCAAGATGGAAACCATCACGGCGAGAAGGTATGATAATTGTTTCACGCTCGTTCTCCTTCCGAAGTGCTGATCGATCTACTTGACCACAATCATCTTTTTTGTCGCCACGAGACATCCAGCTCGAAGCTGGCAAAGATAGATGCCGCTCGGAACTCTCGTGGTCCACTGGACTTGGTAACAGCCCGGCCCCTTTCTCTCATCCACGAGTGTCGAGACAAGCTGTCCAAGCATATTATAGATGCTCAGCGAGACATATGTTGGCTCGGAGAGTTCATAGCGAATTGTCGTACTCGGATTGAACGGATTCGGGTAATTCTGCTCCAGCACAAAGGATTGCGAAGTCTCTGTTTTTGATTCCAGCCGGACGGAAGTGATAACACCCCCCGACGTCGTCTTCACAAGATCGCCGTGATACGTGCTCATCCAACCGGTGTTTGCGTCGACAAAGCAAAGACCCATTATACTGGCTTCGAACGGTGGATTGTTCGGCGGGGACCACAGGCTGCCGCCATCAATCGTCCAAGTGGCGCCGCCATTCGTCGTATGCAGCAAATACGTTGGAATCGCGCCCGACGCAACTTGGCCTGCGATCCAGCCGCAGTTGGCGTTCAGGAAGTACATTGACTTGAGCTTGGTCGAACGGTCTATCGGGGCGTTCGTGAGTTGTGTCCACATGTTCCCGCCGTTCGTGGTCTTGAATATCTTGGCAGAATCGCCGATGACCCATCCATTGTTAGCATCCACAAATTGTACGCGATTGAGACTGCCAGCCGTATTGTCAGAACGTTGCTCAGTCCAAGTTGTCCCACCATTCGAGGTACGAACGATGGAAGAGCCGGTGCCGCCAGGAATACCAACAATGCCCCAGCCGATATTTGCATCGATGAAATGGGGTGCGAGCAAAGAGGTATTCGAGGTGTAAGCAGTCGTCCACTGGTTCCCCCCATCGGTCGTTCGTAGGATCGCGTAGGTGAAACTCGATTGAATCCCGGTCAGCACTTCGACCCACCCGTGTGTCGCGTCAACGAACTGCGTTCCAAATGCAGTGCTCCATCCCGCAATGGACTGTTTTACCCAAATCGATCCCCCATCGGTCGTCTTGAAGAGCACCGGCCCGCGCGATTGTTGCGATGTCCCGAGTGTTCCAATCACCCAACCCGTCGAGGGCGAGGTAAACGACATAGGGGACAACGCTCTGAGGTTGTCGGTGTTGAACCAAACAGTATCTGTCCCGGCCACATTGACGGTTGACCAAGCCGATCCGGAATTCGTCGTGTGAAGCAGTTTTCCGTTACCCATCACGACCCAACCTTCTGTTGGACTCACGAATTGGATCTGACCGAGAGCCGTGTATCCAAGTGGCGAAATCTGTGCGGTCCACGCACAAGGGCGCGGGATCATTTCATACAGACCTCTGCGGAATACGCCGCCTCCTATTGTCCCGGTCACGATGTCCGAGCCTATTATGCCAAAGCTTATGACCTTCACATTCGTGAGTCCAGTCGAGGCTGTCCGCCACACCGCGCCGTTGTCAGTGGTATACCAAATCCCGAAATTATCCCCAACGAACAGGTTCGTTCCGCTCACTCCAAATGCCCAAATTTGTTGTGTAGCCAGCCCGGCGGCTGACCATGACGTGGCATTATTTGTGGAGCGATACACGCCGCTCCCTTCAGTTCCGGCAAACAGGTTCGCACCCTCTGAACTGTTGGGAATAACGGCAAGCACGTTGATCGGTTTGTTCGGCAGCCCGACACTCGTCGGCACCCAACTCCTGCCATGGTCGGATGAAAGAAAGACCCCACCATCGTACGTCCCAGCGAACAGGTTCGTGCCGCTCACTGCAAGGCACATAACGGAGAGGCTTGCTAAACCGGAATTCGCGGCATTCCACGTTGCGCCGTTGTTTGAGGAAATGAAGACGCCCCCCATGGTGCCCGCGAACAGGTTTGTGCCGGAACTGCCGCTTGCAGGCATCGTCGCGAGTGCCAGGACCGTCGTGTTCGTCAGTCCTGAGCTTGCAGATGACCAACTGATTCCATCGTTTGTCGAGACGAAGACGCCCGCCCCTGTGCCGGCAAACACCGTGTTGCCCGAAGTCCCGGTGGTTACTGCAAATGCATCAACGTTCAGGTTTGTAAGACCGTCGTTGACAGTCGTCCAACTCGTTCCATTGTCGGTTGAACGGCAGACTCCACCGCCATATGTCCCGGCAAACAGATTTTTGCCGGAGACTCCGAATGCGTAAATCACAGTGTTCGCCAGTCCTGAGTTCTTGCTGACCCAAGTCGATGCATTGTTGGTGGATAGGCATACGCCTTGATCTGTGCCTGCGAAGAAGCTGGAACCGCCAGTTCCTCCTGACGGGACGAAAAGCAGAGCGTTGATTCTGTTCGTCGCCAAACCTGACACGATTGGGCTCCAGGATCTCCCTCCATCAGACGTTGCAAAAAGCCCTGCACCCGTTCCTGCGTACATCACGTTTCCGTTTGCAACCAGAGAGTAGATGTAAAGGCTTGTCAGACCGTTGCTGGCAGCAACCCATGAGGAACCATTTTGCGACATGCGAAAAACTCCCTTGCCGTAGCTTCCCATGAAGAGACTTGACTTTCCTGCGCTGTCCGGACCCACGACCATGGAGTGGGCATACGCCCCCGTGAGCCCGGTATTTGACGCTGTCCAATTTCCGCCGTCGTTTGTCGAATAGAAGACCCCCGAACTGGTGCCCGCAAAAAGAGCCGTTCCGCCCGCGGCGAGTGAACTGACGGCAAGCGAATAAACAGCAGATGCCGACAATCCCGAATTGGTTGCTGCGTTCCAGTAGGCTCCTCCGTTGGTGGACATATAGACGGCGGGGCTTGAACTGACTCCGGCAAAGATCTTCGTGACTCCGCCTGAGTTTATTCCCACTGTGATCGCGTTAACGGAGAGACCGTTGACGCCCACGTTGTTCCAACTCTTCCCGTTGTCGTTCGTGAGAAAGATCCCTTTGTCCGTGCCAGCCAGCAGGCTTGTTCCATATGCTGTAAGCGCCTTGACTGGAGTGTAGGCGAAGCCGCTGTCGATGTGCTTCCAGCTTGTGCCGAAATCAGTCGACAAGAATACACCGCCGCCGTCTGAACTCCCCGCAAATACGTTTGTACCGATCGCCGCAAGGGTAGAGACTGCCCCCCCGGTAGGGCCATTCGTCTGGATCCACTGTGAGTTCATCACGTTCGTGCTAAAAAAAAAGGACAATGCGGCTAAACAAACTCGGGCACAGCGTTTCATGATCTGCTCCTTTCGAGGTCGGGATGGTGCGTTTGGTATTTCGCCAAGGTCCGTCCGCAGGGTTGCCGCTTGCGTCGGAATACTGCCATCTGAAGATAAGCTCACTGATTCTAACGGATGAACGTCATCTTCCGGAGAAGCGTGTGGCCCCCGGACTGAAGTCGATACAAATAAACCCCGCTGGGCACATCTGCCTGCCATTGAATCCTGTACAGTCCAGCATGCTTTTCTTCATTCACCAGGACAGCCACTTCTTGTCCAAGCAGATTGAGGACTTTCAAAGATATGAACGAATTCGCCGGCACGCTAAACTCGATAGTGGTGCTCGGATTGAAAGGGTTTGGGTAGTTTTGCATGAGCCTCAGCTGACCTGGGACTTCATCGGTCGCCCTCTCGATCGATGTCGGGTTGGAGAGTTCGCCTCTTGCGAACGACTCTATGTTGCCCGGGCCTCCACACGTCCTGAAATGATATGTCTCCACCTGTCCCGGCTGGTAGGTCACAGATCGAAAGATTATCTCATAGTCGTACGCTCCCGACCTTTGTTCGCCAGGCCAAAGGCCGCGTGTCAATCCGGAAGGATAGAAGGAGCCCATCACATATCCGCCATTCTTGTCTTCGATAGCGCACCAGTCGATGGCCTGCTTGAATTCAGCGTTCGGGGCATCGGGGTTAAAGAATTCAGCAGGAAATGGACTTGAGTACACTCTGCCGTTCGATTTGAACGATATCGTGTAGCTGGTGTCGCAGAGCATCGTCGTTTCGACGGTCAGATTGATGCCGTATGTGCTCCCGCTATCCAAGTAGCACTTGACCTCCCTTGAGGTGTTTGTGATGACATAGTCGACCGAGAGCTCATAACGATTCACGGAAAGTGTGTAGGTCTTCTCCACACTTAATCCAGAAAACGCAGAAGGCGGGGGAACAATCAATGTCTGTCTCACACGAGCCGATTGATCGGCAGACGGGAGTATCTCGGTTTGATACTTCTCCAGGCCAATAGGTGATGGCCAGCCTCCAGGCCATTTTGCTGAGTCGTCGAAGACACCAAATCGTTGTGCAAGAACTGCATACGGCAAGGTGGAATCCCAGGCAGCGATATCTCTCCGGAGGCTCTTGACATACCATCCGATCACTTTGCCCCCAGTCTCGGCGATCGTGATTTTCACCAAATCGTTTTCAAGTACAACTGCGTTTCCGATGCTCGCGCGGCAGAAGTATGCCTTCGCGGGTCCAGCGAACGAACATACGTGGATGATACAGAGGGCGATGAGAATTGCTGCCAGGCGATTCATGTGTGAGGAATCCTCTCGGAACTCTGAATCGTGCGGGATGAGGGCTAGCGCCTCGAACGTGCGTGTCCGGCCTGATGCGGCTTCAGACAATGAGAAGAACTTGTTTTGCGTGATCGTTTTTGAACATAGTTGAAGAACCATTGAGTTGAATTCCGCGTTTTCCATTCTGCGTGAAGCGCCGTACAGGGCTCTATGCTCCGGAGAGCAAGCAGAAGGTGCTTGTTCAAAAGCCTCGCATCCGGACCGCGAACGGTTGCTTTCAGAAAGAAACCCACATCAGTGTGAATGATCTTCCTCCTCGGCGAGAGATCCCGAAGGGCGCGTTCAATGACCTCAGGTTTTGAAGTATCGATCCAAGCAGTAAGGGAGTACGTTTTCACAGATCTTGTGGCATCTCTCTGAGACATTTCTGATAGTTCTTTATACTTCACATCGACCCTCATGCAGAATGTCGGGGCCAAGAAAAAAGCCGAACCGCCATTCTCACTTCTGGCAATTCGGCTATCTATGTTATGTCCTGACCGAAACGTCGACTTGAAAGCCGACGCTCAAATATTTCCTACTTACTCCTCACATACTTCTTATTAATCGTCACCTCCTTCACAAATTTCCCTCCATCCCAATATTGAACGCCCCGGCGCATCTCTTCGAAATACCCTTCCTCGATCTTCCGGCTGAGCTTGCCCGCTTTTTCGAGGTCATGGTGCAGAGCAACAAACTCGTCTCCTCCCCTGACCCGGACGCAGTTCATGTGACCGTCAAATTCGAAGAATACCTCCGCTACGCGATCACCCCGCTTGCCATCTGTCAGATATCTGGTTGTGCGTATGACGAGACCGGAGCTTTCCTCAATCCATGAATTGTTCTCGCCCGGCAGACGAAGTGACAATCCAAATAGATCCGGATCGGGCAGCAGGATGTAAAACTTCTCCGCGGCAGCTTCGATATCTTTCGGCGTGAATCCGGTCGCTGCCGGAGCGTGTCCAGCAGCCTTGCGTGGATCCAGAACCGCCAGGACATTCTTTTTGAATGCGTTGTTATATCCTACTGCCAGGATGTCTTCCCTCCCATCCCCATCAATGTCCTTTATCGCAAGTTTCACCCAACCGGGATGCCAATATTCCGCAATCGGCTTTCCGTTGCTGGCATCCAGCATACCCACAACTGCCGGCCACCAAGTGGCGTGATGTGCGACGAACACCACACTGTACTTCCCATTCCGGTCGAAATCCCTGACCCCAAGTGGCGGCTGAATCAGATAATCGCCAGAGAATGCCACTGAGTCGAATGTCATGACGGGATGGTAAGCCACAATCCATCGGTCGTTCCCGTCCGCGTTAAAGCATCGAATCGAGGTCGCTTGATAACTTCCGGGAGGCGCCTCTGGATGAGGCGACAGTAAAACAGCCTCTTTCTTCCCATCTCCATCCACATCTTCGAGTACCGAGAAGTTAGTCAAAGCGGTCTTGCTCGTTTTAAGGTCGAAACCCGGGACGACAAGTTTTCTCCAAAGTTCTTCACCATTCTTGTTCAATGCGACCAGAAATTCGTCCTTCGCACGCAGATAAGCAGGGCTCGCATCTCTTGTTACGAGCTTCGGCACGACAAGCATGAGCGCGGCTGCAACCAGGGCGAACGCCCCGGTCCAGCGGATGGGATACGTCCTGAAGGAACTGATGACAACCTCAGACGTCGCACGGCGACCCGGGATGACGGGCACCGCGCTCTCACCCCCCGTCTTGCGCACCAGTTGCCCGGAGACATTCAAGGACGGGAGAAAAGCAGGAGCCTCCGCCTGCTCGATCTCTTGCACATCCACATAGTAATCCCTGATCTTCTCCACGAGATCTGCGCATCCGGCACAGTCTGCCATGTGCGACGCAATCTCCTTGCGGCGATCCTGCACTTCAGGTGCGCCGAGGACGTAGAGCGCCAGTGTCGATTCTTCCAAATGTTCCGTTGTCGCCAAAGCTTGACTCCCGTTCTCCTCTTGTGTACCTCACAATGACTAGGGTGCAGATTCCTCTTTCTTCAATTCATCTCTAAGCTTGTTTTTCGCGCATCTCACGAAGTACTCAAGTACTGGTTTGTGCCGATTGATATACTCTTCTTTGGTCACAGCGGGCATGCGAGCTGCGAGGTAGTCGAAAAAGTGCTTCTGGCCGTTGCGACCGGCTGTAATAGAATCCGACAGAATTTCCGAGGTTGTCCGGAGATACACGTCAAGCAATTGTTCGCTTATCTTGCCGCTTCCCACGTAGTGTGGATAGACTTCCTTTCGCAGGATCGTGCACGCGTCCTCTACGAGTTTCAGACCTTCCTCCAACTCCACCTGCTCGATTACGGCCACGCGTTCACCTGAATCAGATTCAGCGCCCAAGGCGTAGATTTCTTTGAGCACAGAAACGACCCACAGAAACGGTGCTACGCGCTGATATTCCTCCTGACCTTTCATGCAATCGTGGAGTTTCGCCAGCATCACCGGCATGGGATCATGGAGAAGCACAACCTGCGAGAGACGTTTTCGCAAATACTCAAACGGTGCGGGAGGACGGTCCAGAAGAAGTTCGACCTCGCAGCAGGCGAGAAACGTCTCCCCAAACCTGACAAACTTCTCAAAGTACCGGGTACGCGTCAGTGACACGTCAAGATTATGCAGGATCTTCCCAAACGACGGGTCCGCGTCGGCATGAAAACGGATGAGGTTGTTGTTGACGCGACCGAACACAATCCGTCGCAGCGTATCAAAGAGAAGGGCATCTGAAGCCTGATCCGGTTCTCCCAGTTCTTTTCTGAAGAACTGTTCGATCTCCGTGAAGCGCCCACCAGCATCCCGGACGAACAAATCCGCGATGCAGTCATAGATCAAATCCGGCTGCTGGAGACCGAGCGATTGGAGGTTGATCCGTCCTTGGATGATTCTCTTGCGGATCAATGGAAGTGCGAGAGCATAACATGAACGCACGAATTCACGCACATCATGCGGTGTGTAAGTACCGGAAAGGATGCTCAGTAGAACAGCTCTATAGGAAGGATTGATTTTCACGGCACAGTGCGATGCTCGTGGTTCGCACAAAAGTAGGCAATTGCCGCCTCTGTTTCAACCTTTTGCCTGTTCAAAGGGATCGAAAAAAAGCCCCTTGTCACTTCTGCCAAGGGGCTTGTTGGTGTCTTAGGTCGATGCGTCTAATGGCCGACTTCGCCGTGGGCCAGGAACCTCTCTGCATCAATTGCCGCCATACATCCTGTCCCTGCGGCGCTTACCGCCTGACGATATGTCGGATCGGCCACATCGCCCGCCGCAAAAATACCCGGGATGTTCGTGGCGGTGCTATGCGGCTTGGTTATGAGGTACCCGACGGGATCCATGTCGAGCTTCCCTTCGAACAACTTCGTGTTCGGCTGATGACCGATACCCAGGAATAGACCATCGCAAGCGAACTCAGTGAGTACGCCGGTCTTCAGGTTCTTGAGGCGAACACCGGTGAGTGACTTCTTTCCCCCCTCGTTCTTCCCCAGCACCTCGTCGACAGCCGAGTCCCAGACAAACTCGATCTTCGGATTGCTGAATGCCCTTTGCTGCATGACCTTTGAAGCCCTCAGTTCGTTTCTTCTGTGAACAATCGACACTTTCGAAGCGAACTTCGTCAGGAACGAGGCCTCCTCTATTGCCGTGTCGCCCCCTCCGACCACCACAACGTGCTGATTCTTGAAAAAGAACCCGTCACAGGTGGCGCACGCAGACACTCCATAGCCCATGTACTCTGCTTCCGACGGAATTCCGAGCAGTTTCGCCGATGCTCCGGTGGAGACAATCACTGTTTCAGCGAAGTACTCCGTACCATCCGAGACTATCTTGAATGGTCTTTTTGAGAAATCAACCTCCGTCACTTCCTGGTAAAGGGACTTCGCCCCGAACTTCTGAGCCTGCTGCCGAATGAGGTCCATCAGTGCCGGACCCATGACACCTTCGGGGAAACCGGGGAAGTTCTCAACCTCAGTGGTGATGGTCAGCTGCCCTCCGGGTTGAATCCCTTCGAATACGACCGGGCTGAGGCTTGCACGCGCGGTGTAGAGCGCTGCCGTGAGTCCTGCCGGACCAGATCCGATGATGATGACTTTGTGACGGTTCGTGTCGGTCATAAGAAGTAAGTATCTGAGTTATGGAGTAGTTGAGTATTGGAGTAGTTACGTATCAAGTAGATGAGTATTGGAACTTGATTCTATGTTGTTGCCTTGCCTGTTCTTCCTTCTTGGACTGCTTTCGCGTTTCGGATCATTCCATTTCTCTTTGTCCGTTTCACGGGACTCTTTTTGAATCGCCTGGCAAACTCTTCCGCAGAGATGTTTTCAAGGTCGGCCAGCCGGGGTTCCACGTTTTCGGCTCTGGGAAAGAATGCCTGCTCTCCCGTCGGCTGTTGAAATCGATTCCACGGACAGACATCCTGACAGATATCACAGCCGTACACCCAATTGTCGAATCGCGGTTTGAGTTCCTCCGGTATCGGGCCCCTGTGCTCTATTGTAAGGTACGAAATACACCTCGTCGAATCGAGGAGATACGCCTCAACGATCGCGTCCGTGGGGCAAGCCGCGATGCATGCTGTACACGAGCCGCAGAAATCCAGGATCGGTTCATCGTATTCCAGCTCCGCGTCCAGGATGATCTCGCCCAGGAAGACCCACGACCCGTATTCTTTTGTGATGACGTTCGTGTGCTTCCCCAGCCAACCGATTCCCGCGCGGACCGCCCAGGCCTTGTCCATCACAGGACCGGTATCGACGTAGGCTTTCGCGTTAACCCCGGGACTTTCTGTTTTGATGCAGTCAACAAGCTGAAGGATTCGCGACGTCATCACGAGATGATAATCATCCCCCCACGCATAGCGGGAAATCTTCCCGGTTTCGATGTTCCAGCTATGTTCAGGCGGAGTGTAGTAGTTCAGAGCGAGCGAGATTACAGATCGTGCGTTCGGGAGCAGCAGGCGGGGATCGGTACGCTTTTCGAGGTTCTTTTGCATCCATTCCATCGTACCGTGATACCCGCGGGAAAGCCACTGCTGCAGCCTCACACCTTCAGATTCCAGACTCCGTGCGCACGCGACTCCGACACCCGAGAATCCAAGTTCGAGGGCCTTCGTCTTGATCGCCCGCGTGAGGATTTGATTCGGCGTCACTTCTTCGCCCAGTCCGGCTCGTCGTTCGGGACTTCGACGAGAATATCCTCGCCAACGACTTTCAATGAGTACCGCTTCAGCCTTCCGCCGCCGATCGTGGCCTTGCCTGAAGCAAGATCAAACGTCCATCCGTGCATCGGGCACGTAATCTCCGCACCGTTGAGGATTCCATCGTGCAACGCAGAAAAATGCTGGTGGGGGCAATCGTTCTGAACGGCATGATAGGCGCCATCGACAGAGAACAAAGCGATGTCAACGTTCTCAATTGTCACACGCATCGATTTTCGAGTACCGAAGTCCGTCGTCCGGGCTACTTTCACAAAGCGATTCATTTTGTTTTCTTTGATGGGGCCGATTAGATCGACATCAATCGTTGATGGACTGCAAAACCCTTCTCCGCGCTCCTGAGCGTGATCGCTGTTGTCGTCGGATCGTGTTCCAGGAACAGGATCCACCCTTCTTCACAAGCCCGGCCGAAAATCTTTTTCTTTTCTTCGATCGTCACAAGAGGTCTGACGTCGTAGGCCATCACATATGGCCACGGGATATGGGAAATCGTCGGAACCAGGTCGCAGCAAAACAGCATCGTGGAGCGGCCGTCCGAGATCTTCGGAAGCTGCTGTGCATTCGTGTGGCCGTTGCACACAAGCAGTTCGATACCCGGGAAAAGCTCGCATTCTCCGTCGATCAGTTCCAGAACCCCATACTCCCGGAGCGGCACGAAGTCATCCCGCATGAAACTCCCACGGTCCTTCTCTGTGGGATTCTGAGAAAGCTCCCATTGCTTTTTCTGGACATGGTATCGAGCGTTCGCAAAGGTAGGAATGATCCTGCCATCCACAACGGTCGTCGAACCTCCGGCATGGTCAAAATGGAGGTGGGTCAGTATGACGTCCGTGACTGCTTCGGGGGAGACGTTGAGGTTCCTGAGCGACTGCAGCAGATCTCCAGCGGTCGTGTTGAGATTGTAGATATCCTTCAGCTTCTCGCTCCATTTAGAACCGTTGCCATCATCAACCAGGATAGTCCGGCCATGCCCCCGAACGAGCCAGCAACGGGCCGCGAGTTCGATCCGCTGCCGTGCATCAGGCGGATTCGACTTGCTCCAGAACACCCACGGAACGACCCCAAACATTGCCCCTCCATCGAGCCAGAAGCGCCCTGTTTCGAGGGAGACAATATCGTATTCACCGATCTTCATTTGCTCCGGTCTCTGATTTCATTCGATCTAAAAACAAAGAAGGCCGGCTGTCACCTGCCATCATCGGCTAAGCGTGATGGTTTGACACCGACCTTCCTACGAACTTAACGCGATCTTACTTTCTGAAGCGTGACGTCGCCGCACTCAGTTCAGTAAACGTGCGATCGGGATGCAGCTTCTTTGCCCGCTCGAAGAGCACGTCCTCGGTCTCCACAATATTCGGATCCGGGACGCAGCAGTCCACCGGACAGACCGCGGCACATTGCTCCTTTTCAAAATGTCCCACACACTCGGTGCATTTCTCAGGAACGATGTAGTAGAAGTCGTTCGAGATTGCCTCGTGCGTGGCTCCGTCCTTCTCCCATTGGACTCCGCCAGCATAGATCGCCGTGTTCGGACACTCCGGCTCACATGCTCCGCAGTTGATACATTCCTCAGTGATAAATGTCGCCATTCAAATATCTCCTTTGATTAAGAAATTGTCAGATAATTGTCAGATATCAATTGCATTCTTGGTCTGTCGAAAATCTCGCCACTCTTCTCCCCGCTCCGCTCACGCCCTTCCAGGATCTCCATCTGATCCTTCAATGATGCACACAACAGATTCACATTCAGGCCCCAATGTGCAGGCAGATAGGGCTCCAACTTTGAGCAGGCTTTCGAGAGCTGGCTGCGGGCCCCTTTGAAATTGTTGTTTTCGAGATGATAGAGGCCAACGGCGGAGTGGATCAACGCCTGCAGGAACACACGGTCTGGTTCGCGATAGCCTTGCCAGAGATCTTCGAGAATATCATGCGCCTCAAAATACCTTCCCCCGTTAAATTCCCTGATTCCCTCGTAGAATCGCTCATCCATTCGATGTGAGTATAGCAAACAGAGGAATAAAAAACAAGCTGTTTGGCCGATATTTTATTGAGTTTCTGTGGTTTTTGAGCACCTCAGTATCATTCTCAGGAAAAACTCTCTTGCGCGTCTGTCTTCGCACCTTCGCAAGCGCATGCCGGGTCCGCGCACCAACCTCCACACGAATTGCTTCTGCCGGAAATGAGAGACTCGGCATGATCGCCGTTCCCTAAGGCCTTGACGGAAAGGGAACAGAATGAAAGAGGCACGGTCCTGTTCGAACCGCGCCTCTTTTTTCACGAACCACCAGAAGCTTACAAGTATTTGTGCTCGAGGATCTTTCCTGCAGTGTCATAGACATAGAGTAGCGGGACACCGGTCGGGATATTCAATTCGATCACTTGTTCCCTCGTGAGATTGTCGAGCTGCATCACGATGGACCGAAGGCTGTTGCCATGTGCGGCGACAATGATATTCTTGCCGGCTTTGATATCCGGGAGAATCTTGGTATCAAAGTACGGAAGTGTACGGGCAGCTGTATCCTTCAGGCTCTCGCTGATCCCCATCGGATTCAACTCGGTCACTTCGCTCGGAGGCGGCACGTCATAGCTTCGCCTCCAGAGTTTCACCTGGGCGTCGCCGTATTTCACTGCCGTCTCTGCCTTGTTCAATCCTTGCAGGGCGCCATAGTGCCGCTCGTTCAACGCCTTGTCATACTCGGTGGGGATGTTCTCCTGACCCGTGATTTTCAGAACAATCTGCAGAGTGTTGATGGCCCTCTTGAGGACCGAGGTGTACGCTTTGTCGAACTTGTAGGCCTTCAATTTCTGACCGGCTTCGTGCGCTTCCTGTTCCCCCTTCGGTGACAGCGGAACATCGGTCCATCCGGTGAACCTGTTTTCCAGGTTCCATTGCGATTCGCCGTGGCGAAGTAGTATGAGATTTGGCATGGTCGTTTCGGTTCTAGTGTGCTGATCGGTGACTTGCAGGAGATGCCACCCGCCATGAAGCATGCTCAGCGGCATCTCTGGAAAGGTACACTATTTTCATTTAACGGTAAAGTACCGGGCTTCGGGATGATGCACGACGAGAGCGGACGTCGACTGCTCCGGCTCCATCTGGTATTCTTCTGTCAGGAAGACCCCGATGCGTTCCGGCTTCAGAAGTTCGAAGAGCTTGGTTTGATCCTCGAGACGCGGGCAGGCAGGATATCCGAAACTGAACCTCGACCCCTGATATCCCTGGCTGAACAACCGCTTGATGTGCGGGGCGTCGTTTCCAGCGATTCCGAGATCCTCCCTCATCCGCTTGTGCCAGAGCTCGGCGAGCGCCTCGGCGCTCTCCACGCTCAAGCCATGGAAATACAGATAGTCTTTATAGCTGTTCGCGTCGTACAGTTTCTTCGCATATTCCGAAGCCCGCTGGCCAACCGTCACCACGTGGCATGCCAGCACATCCATCTTCCCTGATCCGACGGACGCGAAGTAGTCGGCAATGCAGAGATGACGATCATCGGTCTGCCGCGGGAAGGAGAACCGAAGCCACTCTGAGAATTGCGGATTGGAGGGTTCGGATTTCGGATTTCGCATTTCGGATTCAGACTCTTCCGCCTCCTCAGACGGTACGTGATAGATAATGAGCTCGTTGCCATCAGATTGGCATGGGAAATAGCCGTACACGACCTGGGGAACGAGAAGCTGCTCGCGCTTCACCTGTTCCCGCAGGCTCTGGTACTCAGGCAGCACCTGATCATTCATCAACCGCTGGTACTCCTCGTCGCCCATCGTCCCGCGCACGAAGCGCCACTGTCCCCTGATGAGCGCGGTCTCGTTGACATACTTGAAGACTTCATCCAGCGACACGTCTTTGACTATCCGAGATCCCCAGAACGGCGGCTGCGGGATGGAAACATCGGATCTGACTTTCGAACGAGCAGCCGGGGCGGTGTTTCCTCCCACGCCGTGAGCAGATTCAGCGGACTCGACTTCCAGAGCGAGGGCGATCTTGGCTTCAGAGCCGGTCAGCGATTCCGGGTCGGCAGCGATTTTCTTCTCCTGAGACGGTGTCTCGGCTCTGCCGCTTAGAATGTCCTCCATGTAGCGCAGCCCGTCGAACGCATCATTGGCGTAGTAGACATCTCCCTTGTACAGGGGACGAAGGTCTCCATCGACATAACGTTTCGTCAGCGCCGCGCCGCCGAGGATCACCGGGATTTTGAGGTTCCGCTCATTCATGACCTCCAGGTTCTCCTTCATGATGAGGGTCGATTTCACCAGCAGACCGCTCATCCCGATTGCATCCGCGTTGTGTTCGTGGACTGCCTGGAGCATTGTTTCGATAGGGCATCGTATGCCGAGGTTGATGACCCGGTATCCATTGTTCGTAAGGATAATGTCGACGAGGTTCTTGCCAATGTCATGGACATCCCCTTTGACCGTCGCGATCACCAGCGTCCCCTTCTGCGAACCTTCCTTCTTGTCGAGGAACGGTTCAAGAAAGGAGACGGCGGACTTCATGACTTCAGCAGATTGGAGCACAAACGGAAGTTGCATCTGGCCTGACCCGAAAAGTTCACCGACGACTTTCATCCCATCGAGCAAGACCACGTTGATGATATCCAGGGCCGGGATTCGTTTGAGGGCTTCCTCGAGGTCTACGGGTATGCCAACTTTGTTTCCATCGATGATGCGGTTTTTCAGACGCTCCTCGATGGTTCCGCCACGCGGTTCGGTCCTGGCCTTCTCACCCGTCTTCTGACCGGCATAGTAGGCCATCAGTTCCGTCAGCGGATCGTAGACACAACGACGGTCGGCTCCTTCCCCTTCGTACTTGCGCTCGTCAAAGATCAGATGTCGGCAGAGCTCCCGGCCGCGTTCGTCGATCTTGAAGAGAGGCATTATTTTCGACGCGTGGACGATCGCCATATCCAATCCGGCCTCGACAGCGAAATGCAGGAACACGCTGTTGAGTGCGTGACGCAGAGCCGGAGAGAGACCGAACGACACGTTGCTGACACCGAGGCTCGTATGAACACCCGGGAATTCCTGCTTCACAAGCCGGATGCCTTCGAGCGTTTCAAGCCCGGATCTCCTGAACTCCTCCTCGCCGGAACCCAGGGTGAACGTGAGCAGGTCGAAGATGAGGTCGTGCGGCTTCATGCCGTATTTTCCCACGGCCAGTTCGTAGATACGGCGGGCGACGGCAAGTTTGGACTGAGCCGTCTTCGTCATGCCGTTCTCGTCGATCGTCAGAGCTATGACAGCGGCCCCGTACCGTTTGCAGAGGCCGACGACCTTCGCGAGCCGTTCCTCACCGTCTTCGAGGTTGATCGAGTTGACGATGGCCTTGCCGCCGATGCGCTGCAGTGCTTCCTCAATGACCGGCGGCTCCGTCGAGTCGAGCACAAGCGGGATCGATATCTGCGTGTTGAAGCGCGTAATAAGCTCGCGCATATCGGCTGCCTCGTTCCGGCCGGCGTAGGCAACGCACACGTCGAGCATATGCGCCTGCTCGCGAACCTGGTCGCGCCCCATTGCGACCATCGCTTCCCAATCCTCTTTCAGGAGGAGTTCGCGGAACTGCTTGCTTCCGTTCGCGTTGGTTCTCTCGCCGATGAGAATGGGCGGCGGAAGAGTCTGGAACGGAATTGCCTGATAGAGACTGGAGGCCCCGGGGACGAAATCGAATTTCCGCGGCGCGGGCGAGAGGTTTCCAACGGCCTGCACGAGCTGTCGTATGTGTTCCTGGGTGGTCCCGCAGCATCCGCCGACAACCTGCACACCGAGATCCTTCACAAAATGCGAGAGGTATTTGGAGAGCTCGGGGGGCGAGAGATGATAATGCGCCTTGCCGCCGATGTTTTCAGGCAGACCGGCATTCGGCATGACAAATATGGGCTTCGGAGAACTCGCCGAAAGAACCCGGACGTGATCGGACATTTCCTTTGGGCCTGTCGCGCAGTTCATGCCGATGACATCCACATCGAACGGCTCAATGGCGGCGAGCGCCGCGGCAATCTCTGTTCCGAGCAGCATGGTCCCCATCGTCTCGATGGTCACCGAGACAACGATCGGCACGCGTTTTCCACTCGCCTGGAATGCGTCGTGGATACCGCAGAGAGCCGATTTGATTTGAAGCACATCCTGACATGTTTCAAGGCTGAGGAGATCAACACCGCCATCGATGAGTGCCCGGGCCTGGACCTGATATGAATCCGCCATCTCTTTGAATGAGATGTGCCCGAGAGAGGGAAGTTTCGTCGTTGGTCCCATCGAGCCGGCGACAAAGCGCGGATGTCCTTTGCGTGAGTATCCATGAGCGACATTGCGGGCAAGGGAAGCGGCTTTGAAATTGAGATCATACGACGAATCTCCGAGACCGTACTCCGCGAGAACCGTGCTGGCTCCGCCGAAGGAGTTCGTTTCGATGACATCACATCCCGCCTCCAGATAATCCCGATGGACGTTTTCCACAGCGGAGGGCCTGGTGACGACGAGATATTCATTGCAGCCGTTATAATGCTCGCCGCCGAAATCATCTGCCGTCAGGTTCTGACTTTGCAGATGAGTCCCCGTGGCACCGTCGAAAACAACGATCTTCTCTTTGAGTATGTCGAGGAAGGAAATAGGCATCAATGCGATTTGGCTTTTGAATTCAGGTTATTGGAGTATCGGGTGATCAGGCCATCGGATGATCTGACGATTGAACATCGAAAGTACTGCTGATGAACAAAAAACCCGGCACGGAACGCCGGGCAAATGGTCATACATTCTCACCGACGCTTTAGCACCTTCCCCCTGCGTGGCCGCAAGCTGTCGTTCAAATTGCCACACCGTAAATTAAGGACATTTGCCCCGAACTGCAACTTGCCTTCAGAGTCCGGATTGGCGGCATGAAGCACACGGATTCGTGAAGGTGCTTGGTACGACTAAACAGTAATTGTCGATTGACAATTAGAAGCGCTGGTCAGTTCAATATGTATCTCCAAAAGAACGAGGCAATTCCGTGTGTCCGGGATTGCCTCATTCGTTTCCTTCGCCAAATCCTGGAGCGTTGTACCACGATCAGGGAAGATCGAAGCGGTCAAGGTTCATTACTTTGTTCCACACCGCGACAAAGTCGTGCAGAAACTTCTCGAGGGAGTCCTCACAAGCGTAGACTTCGGCCAAGGCCCTGAGTTGGGAGTTCGAACCAAAGATCAGATCGACACGGGTGCCGGTCCACTTGAGTGAGCCCGTTGCGCGATCGCGCCCCTCGAATACCTCATTGTTATCTGCTGTCGCTTTCCACGTCGTGCTCATGTCGAGTAGATTCACGAAGAAGTCATTGGTGAGGGCGTCTGGCCGCTTTGTGAAGACTCCGTGTTGGGACCCTGCGACATTGGTCTTCAGGACGCGCATGCCGCCCAGCAGTACCGTCATCTCGGGTGCGGTCAGGGTCAGTAATTGCGCCTTCTCAACCAGCAGTTCCTCGACCGATACCGCGTAACGGGCCTTCTGGAAGTTGCGGAATCCATCCGTGATCGGCTCAAGCACGGCGAAGGAGGCCGCATCGGTCTGCTCCTGCGACGCGTCCATGCGTCCCGGAGCGAAGGGAACGGACACCTCGTGGCCGGCATTCTTCGCAGCCCGTTCGACACCCGCACAACCCGCCAGAACGATCAGGTCAGCCAATGATACCTTCTTGCCGCCGGACTGTGCGTTGTTGAATGCACTCTGGATACCCTCCAGGGTCTTGAGCACCTTCGCGAGTTGGGCAGGCTGGTTGACTTCCCAGTCCTTCTGCGGGGCCAGACGAACGCGGGCACCGTTGGCACCACCGCGTTTGTCCGAACCACGGAAGGTGGATGCCGATGCCCAGGCGGTTGACACCAGCTCCGACACTGACAGTCCAGAAGCCACGATCTTGCCCTTGAGGGAGGAGATGTCCTGTGCATCAATCAGTTTGTGATTGACGGCGGGGATGGGGTCTTGCCAGATGAGCTCTTCTGCCGGAACCTCTGGACCGAGATAACGCGCGCGCGGTCCCATGTCGCGGTGCGTCAGTTTGAACCAAGCCCGAGCGAACGCGTCCGCAAACTGATCCGGATTTTCCATGAAGCGTCGCGAGATCTTTTCGTAGTCAGGATCAAACCTCAGGGCGAGGTCCGTAGTCAGCATGGATGGCGCATGACGCTTTGACGGGTCCGCCGCATCCGGCACTGTTCCTGCAGCTACCCCCCCTTTTGGCTTCCACTGATTCGCACCCGCCGGGCTCTTCATCAGTTCCCATTCGAAGCTGAACAGGTTCCAGAAGAAGTTGTTGCTCCACTTCGTGGGCGTGGTCGTCCAGATTACTTCCAGGCCGCTGGTGATTGCGTCGCCGCCTTTGCCCGTTCCAAAGCTGCTCTTCCAGCCCAGTCCCTGCTCATCGATACCAGCAGCCTCGGGCTCAGGCCCTACATGTTTCGCATCGCCGGCACCATGGGCCTTGCCAAAGGTATGGCCGCCAGCAATGAGAGCCACAGTCTCCTCATCGTTCATGGCCATGCGAGCAAAGGTTTCGCGGATATCCCGCGCCGCAGCGATCGGGTCTGGGTTTCCGTTCGGGCCTTCCGGGTTGACGTAGATGAGCCCCATCTGCACAGCAGCGAGCGGGTTTTCGAGATCCCGGTCACCGGCATAGCGCTTGTCACCCAGCCACTTGTCTTCGGAACCCCAGTAGATGTCCCCTTCCGGTTCCCAGATATCCTCACGCCCTCCGGCGAAACCGAACGACTTGAAACCCATCGATTCCAACGCGACGTTGCCAGTGAGGATCATCAGGTCGGCCCAGGAAATTTTCCGGCCGTACTTCTGCTTGATCGGCCAGAGCAATCGGCGCGCCTTGTCGAGGTTCGCATTGTCGGGCCAGCTGTTGAGGGGCGCGAAGCGCTGGCTGCCGTTGCCTGCCCCGCCGCGTCCATCTCCGGTGCGGTAGGTGCCGGCACTGTGCCACGCCATGCGGATGAACAGAGGTCCGTAGTGCCCAAAGTCCGCCGGCCACCAGTCCTGAGACTTCGTCATCAGCTCTCGCAGGTCCTTCTTCACGGCCTTCAGGTCGAGAGTCTTAAATTCTTCAGCGTAATTGAATCCTCCACCCATCGGGTTGGATTTTGAGGAATGCTGGTGCAGGACATCGAGATTCAGCTGGTTCGGCCACCAGTGTCGGTTCGTCGTGCCGCCGCCAACGGTGTGGTCGTGGGCTCCATGCGGCACCGGGCACTTGTTTGCTTCGCTCATAATGGCTCCTTTCAGATCGTGATGTGAGTGTGAGTAGTTATCAGGTGATAATACTTATCGAGAAACGCAAAAAAAATCATTCACGCTCTTTGCATGACGCACAAAGCACACTAAAATGCACACTATATCCAAGGACTTTGTTGCCGTGGTTGACTTGTGAGGGAATATGGATGGCCTCCAAATCGTCGTCAGCCAGGTTCACGACCTTCTTGCATCGCACACAGACGATATGATGATGTTGGGATGTCATCGGATCGTATCGAACGCTCTCGTGAAGGGGTGTCAGCTTCGAGATGATGCCGTGCCGCTCAAACGTGTCGAGTGTCTTGTAGACCGTTGCGTGAGAAATGGTAGGGTGACTTGACCTGACGCGGCGGAAGACGGCATCGGGACTGGGGTGCGTCTCGTCACCCGCAACGGCCTTGTAGATTGCCAAACGCTGAGGCGTGACGTTCAATCCCAGAGCCTTGCACTTCTCACGAAAACGCTCGATGTGCTGATTCTTCTTCTTGTCCAATCCCTTTACTCCGTACTTCGGTCTGGCTGGAAGATAGCTACTGTTCTCACAAT
This sequence comes from Ignavibacteriales bacterium, assembly GCA_026390595.1. Lineage (NCBI taxonomy): Bacteria > Pseudomonadati > Ignavibacteriota > Ignavibacteria > Ignavibacteriales > Ignavibacteriales bacterium. The sequence goes on along the minus strand of JAPLFQ010000019.1, from coordinate 88,364 downwards.
GGTCAAGTTGGACTCTTCCAGAAATCAATACCTCGCACTACGACCCGTTGATAACTGGAATTGCAGCAAAGCCAAGTTCTTCTTTCTTATATCCAGGGGCGATGATGTGGATTTGACAGTGCCACGAAGCCTGCTAGGGAAGCAGCGTCCATTCTGCGCGTCCCGATATCCCGAGCGAGTGAAGCGAGTCCATGGATCGTCGGGATCTCCTTACGGAGTCAAGACAACTTTCCCAAAGTGTTTCCCGGCCTCGACGATCTGATGTGCCGATCGCACATCTTCGAGAGGCAGGACGCGATCGATGACCGGCTTCAGGAGGCCTCGTTCGATGAGGTTGAAAATTGTGATGAGATCACCTTTTCGGCCCATCGTGGATCCAAGAATCTGAATCTGCTTGTAGAACACGTACCGCAAATCTGTTTTCGCGTCGTAACCCGAGGTGGCACCGCACGTGACCAGGCGTCCCCCCTTCGCCATCGCCTTGATGCTGTCTTCCCACACACTCACGCCTACATGATCAAAGACGACTTCGACCCCTTTCTTGTCAGTTAGCCGGCGGACTTGATCCAGGACACGATGCGTCGTGTAGTTGATGACCTCGTCGACTCCGAGCTCCCTCAGTTTCGTTTCTTTTTCTTCCGTGCTCGTCGTCGCGATGACTCTGGCTCCCAGCATCCCGGCAATTTGCAGGCCGGCGCTTCCGACACCGCTGCTGGCTCCGATCACCAGCACATCGTCCCCCGGCTGCACTTTCGCTTTGTTCACAAGCATATGCCAGGCGGTCAGGAACACCAACGCGGATGCCGCCGCCGCCTCACAACTCACAGACTCCGGCAGCTTGAGAACGTTTCTTCCAGGGACCGAGATGTACTCTGCATCCGCCCCATCCCTATGCTCGCCGATCAATCTGTACTCCCTGCAAAGGTTGTCGTCCCCATTCAGACACTGCTTGCAGTGGCCGCAGGAAATCCCCTGCGCAACGACGACCCTCTCGCCAACAGAAACGTGACGGACAGACTCACCCAACTCTGCCACGACGCCGGACGCGTCAACCCCGGGAATAATCGGCAACGGGAACCGTACACCCGGCAGCCCCTGCCTTACCCAGATGTCGAGATGGTTGACAGACGTCGCCTTGACCTGAACGAGCACGTCATTTGGACCTATCGCCGGTCGGGGGACTTCCTCGAAAACAAGCTTCTCTACACCGCCATGTTCGTGAATTCGGACACATTTCATTCAATTCGCCCGCATTGCTGTGATTGGTGTGAGATAGTATCCAAAATTCGATGGAAATACAAGGAAGGGAGAACCGTGAGCGTACCCGCCTCACGACATTCCGGATGTGAGGAGATCGAACGTGCGCCCTCGTACCGTGAAGGATTTCTTTTCAGTCGGCGAGCCCGTGGCGGCTCGCAGCCGACCGCCCGAGAAATTGCGCTATTGGATCAAGGGCTTTTCTGCCGGTGCCGGGGGTGTCAGAGCCGCGATCTTCATGTCGTCACAAATCAGAAACGATCCCGGATGCGCCCTTTCGCTCTCTTTATTTGGGAGGATGGTCAACCGAACATGAACAAGCGCCGATCCGGCTGGCGATTTGTACTCCTTCGAGAACTCGGACCATTTTGAATTCGTGTCTTCGATGTACTCTTCCACCGTCCCGATCGTACTCCCTGCGGCGTTCTGAAAACACAGGACGATAACCGCCTGGTCCTTCCCAACCGCGTGCACCATGTAGCTTGCCGAGAGGTGGAGGTCCTTTCCACCGGTCGGGAGGTTCTTCTGACATACGAAGCCTGCGACTATCGAGCCGTAGAAGTCTTTGACTTCGCATTTGACAGCATGCGTCCCTGATTTGCAGGTTTTTGAGGCAGACACGACAGTGAGCGTGCCCGGGATGTTGGACGTGTCCCACCCTTCCGGATTCTCTCCGGTAAATTTCTCAAAGTCCCCGTTCTTGACAAGGTTTGAAGATTCCTTTTGAGCGAGAGCAGTGAGAGGCAGGCAACAGACAAGGAGGAGCATACTCGCAACGATCGTTGTCTTCATGATTTCCTCCAGATTGATGCAGGTCGATGCACCGGGCCCGGAAACAAAAAAACCCAATCTTCAGAATCTCTTCAGATTGGGTTCGCTGTTTTTTCCGGCTCGGCATTCGTCCGCAGAGCGTGGGATTATGTTAGTCATTTGCCGCATCGTACTCATCCTTGCTTCAGATGAGCCATCCGGACAATTCACCGGCTACTGCATGATTGCGCACTTCAAAGAACCGATAAGAGGAACGTCAACGCGACCGCCCCGGAACATCAGTTTCTGGACACGAGTTCAGGAATCACACCCGTCAGGAAACTGATGATGAATAATGCCAGCCCGGGCGTTTGCGTTGTCAGAGCAATTTCGTGCTCACCGAACTCCTGATGAGAAACAATGTTGAAATCCCGCGGCCGGTCCACCAGGATGAAACTGAGACCGTTCTCGTCAAACCGGACATCCGCTCCCGCATTTTCTTTTGTGAGCGGTTTCTTGTCCTGCGTTGCAAACACTTTTCCGAAACCTACGCCGTCGTGGCTCATCACGACACTCACTTCGCACGCTTCGTAGGTGAACGATACGCCCCCCTCTTCACCCGCTTCGCCGTTGAACCGGACCCCCTCCCGTTCATTGAACCATTTTCCCTTGAGGTAAACCCGTCCGGCGAGATGGAAACCCTGGTCATCGTACAGAATCGTCGATTCTGGTCCGTGCCCCTCAGGATTACCGAGCGTCCCTCTCAGATATCCGAGCTGGATTTCTCCAGTCGCACGGAAACAGAGTGCTCCGGCAAAATCAGTATCACGGGCCGGCGGAATATGATCGGGGAAAACTCCACGATAGCCCGCTTCGATCAGAAGAGCCTGGAGTGCCCGTTCAAAGCTATCGTAACCCCCTTCTCCGGGATGTGAATAGCGAACGAATCCATCCCTGTCGATGAGGTACCTTGTCGGCCAGATCCTGTTCGAATACGCCGTCCATATGATCGCATCATTATCCATCACCACCGGGTATTCGATTCCCAGTCGCTTCAGGGCATCCTCGACGTTTTCAGGATTCTTTCCAAAAGCGAACTGCGGCGTGTGAACTCCTATGACCGCCAGATCGAATTCCTTGTAGCGATCGAACCATCCCTTGACGTAGTAAAGGGTCCTCAGGCTGTTGGCATTCGAGTAGTCCCAGAAGTCGATAAGGGCGACATTGCCCCTGAGGTCCCTCAAACTCACCGGCTCTGAGTTCAGCCAGAAATTCCCGAAGAGTTCGGGAACCCGGATATTTCCTTTTTCAAAGTTGATCATTCTGAAGGAATATATTCATTTCAATGGGGATTATCAAACGCCGCTGTTTCCTCTGTCAAACACCTTCCCGCTTGTAGGTAGTATCGACAGAAACGACGTCGCTCAGTAGTCTGAAAGGGGGGGTTGCCATTCGCCATGAGAATCGACTCCTGACGAATGATGGAAAGGCAGCATGGTACTAATCTACCTGAGTGCCACCTGATAATGGCTGTAGTGCGACATCACCGATTCGACGTATCCGATAGTCTGGTGCCAATCGGTGAAATACCCGGCACTCGGCTTGCCTGATTGCCAGATGCTGCGATGGAGACTCTGATATCGTCTCGATAGGAGAGGAAGTGCGGTCTTCACCGATTCCCATTTGTTGGGATCGTCACCCAGGTAAGCGGCGACATCCTGTGCGTCGTGAATCCGGTTCAGACCGGCATTGTAGCTTGCCAGGGTCAGTCTTATGTGGTTATCCTCATCAGATGCATCGATGGCTCGATACAGCTGTTGAAGGTGAAATGCCCCGGCTTTTATATTGTTCGAAGGAGTCTCGGTTTCATTGACCCCCAGTTTCCCGGCCAATTCCAGCTGAGTGGCTGGCATTATCTGCATCAATCCGAAGGCCCCCCTATTGCTCACAGCGTTGGCCATAAACCTGGACTCATGCCTCATCACCGCCATTACCAGCCGCCAGTCCAGCTCATATCTGTTGGAGTAATTGCGGACCATCGATCCATATCGCTGGAGCGAATACTCCGTCCGCTGGTCTACTGATGCCAGCCGACCACCGGGATGCTCCCCCGCGAAGGTGGCTTTGATGTCATCGGTCTTGTGAGCCAACGATGACTCGGGCTGGAAACATCCAGTCAATGAGAGCAAGGCGATAAGCAATCCGCCGGACAGCAGAAAACCCTTGATTTTATTGATGTTTTCTAAACTCAAATATCCCCCTTGATGCGTAACTTTCTCTTTTCCTGCGTCAGCAAATCGGTTTCGTCGCATAGAAGCCTCCCCCCTATAACCACAATACCAACCGCTTTGAAATCAACAAGTTCCAATTCTGAGTGAGCAATCTCCATTACCACGAAACTTCAATGGACGGTAGCTCCACTGTTTACCCCTACAATGTACTTGGTTGCCATGACAAAGTCAAGGCTTGAGCATTCCAGCAAATAGAAAACCCCAAAATTAGCGAATTTTTGGGCATTGTATCAGCTGCGAGAGCGGGGCTGCCTACCTGATAAGGTGGAACTGCGTCTGCCGGCCAATGACCCACCGAACTGTTCCATCGCCATCAACAATCACGTCCTCTTCCTGAGCTGACCGTACCACCTGGTTGTTCCACTCGGGGACTTTTGTTCCAGCCTGAAGTTCTATTGAGTACCAGGTATTCGGAATGACCGGGACATCGCCACGATCCGGGACCCCATTCTGCCGATCCCAAAGTCCGATCAAAGTCCCAGCCCCATGACCGTGCTCCCCGATGGGATGTGAATACACTGACCCGTCGATTCCTGCCTTCCTCATCTCAGCAAGTGATTGAGCCAGGATTTGATTACCCGTCAGACCTACCTTCATTGAGCTCACGACGATGTCCTGAAGCCTGTTGCTCACAGACAAAGTGTGCTGTATACCTGACGGAACGTCAGCTTCGCCCTGATTCAGGACGTATGCCATATGCTGGGTATCTGTGTTGAGCCTCATTCCTGTAATCCCGAAATCGCAATGGAGAACATCTCCCCTCTCGATGACCGGATTTGGTGTTCCGGACAGGTCAGCGCCGAACCGTTGGATATCCACTGAGGGCTGGAACCAGGTTGTCATTCCCAATTGCTGGATCTTCTGCCTCATCCACCAGACCACGTCCTGCGTGGTGGTCTTTCCGGGAGTGATGACTGAACTTGAGAAAGCTTCTCCGATGATGGCATGCACTGTCCGCATCATCTCCTCATAGACCTGGAGCATTTCAGGGAGCCGAGTTGCGATGTAGTCGAGGGGCAGCCGGTCTGCCCGAATGACCCTGGGGAGGTACTTTGGCCCGAGAGCCTTCTGCAACTGCTCCCACTCCCCGGCACTCAAACCGTCAGAAAATGCATGGACTGAGGAGATGTTGACCGATATGGTTCCGGGATCTCTCTCTGCAACAAGTTTCGAGAGCAGTTTCCATTGTACGTCGCCGATCAGTTCTGCGTTCTTCAGAGTGGTATCCCGATAGGCAGAGTAGAGCCCACCCTGAGACGAACCTCCAAGAGCCAATCGTTCCAGCCCCTTTTCAGGTCCGCGGTCAGAAAACACATAGATTGTCCGACGCCGCGCAGAGAATGTAGTAGCGGAGACCAGAGAGGAGAACACCGGATCCTCATTGTATTCACGCATGGGGACAATCCACATCTGGACCTTGTGCGCTCTCATGAGAGACGGAAGGACGCGCTCGAGGCGGAGTTTGAGCCATTCCTGCTGGACCGCGTCCTGCTCGCGCAGTGAAGGGAGCGGGGATTTGACCGTCTGCGCCCGTGACTGGACTGAAGCAACCAGTGCGAGACAGAACACGACCATCAATCTCATTATTCCGAGTCTTGACACGGCTTGTACCTTTCGATAAATGGGTTTCATGTTTGGACCTGACTCATTTTCAGATTCGAAGCACTCCACTTCTGACTCACCGGGCATTGCCCGGTGGACCGAGTTCGATAATCTGCAACGTATTGGCAACCGGGCGTTCGCCTGTCACGTCCGAGGGGGAGTTGACGATCCTCCCCTGCAAGACCATCGTCGTGGAGCCCCCTCCGTCGAAATTGACGGCGTTCCAGACTCCGATCGAAACGAGGAAATCCGCCATCTCTCGGAAATTCATGCCGACGCTCTTCTGCTGGCGGCCGTCGACAACGCAGAGGTATAGTTTCGTCGAGTCCCGATCGAATCCGACGAACGTCCTGGGGTGTCTTGCAGTCAGGAAATTGAGATTTGTCTTCTCCTCCAGGTTCGTACTGTCGCTGACAGGACGGCCATCTGACACAATTTTGCCAAATCCGCCGAGAATTGTTTTGGCATTTCTGACGACCGGGCGGACTCCGAGATAGACGAGCAGAGTGTCTCCCGATTTCATTTCTTCTGCTGCCGCGGAAACGGAGGCCCCATTGCCGATCCAGAGTACAGCCCTGCCGGAAGAGATGTTCTTCAGATCTTCAGAACCAGCACCGCTCACGATCATCCGCATGGTGTCACAGACCGACCATGAGGAGTTGAGAAGAGTGAGCGAGACGGTTCTTCCCTTGCCGGTCGAGCTCGTTGCCGAATCGGAGAAGGAAGTGTGAAGGATGATTACGCTATCGCTGTGAACATCGTTCACGCCGGCTATTCTAAACTTGTTTCCCCTGGGACGTCCGGCCCACCCATCGAAGCTCGTCCGTTCGATATGCGGCCTGTTTTGGTCGTCCAGTATGAAATGTGAACGTTGCGTCTGCGTTCCGAAAACAAATTCACCGTTCCGAACCTGGTTATTGACCGGCCAGCCTGTCTTGAAGCTGAAGAAATCTGCATTGATTGCACCGATGACCTTGTGACCATCCTTGTCGTTCCTTTTTGCTTGTTCGGACGTCCGCACCAGACCAACCGGCCGGTACGATTCAAGGCGAAGACTTCCCGGCAAAACTGCCGGCAGCGACCGCCGCTTGACCTGAAGCGAACAAGAACAGACATACCGCAGGGATTCTCCAACAGCATTTCATAGCTGATTTCATTTGATTTCCACGATTTTGTGCTTGCCGCGTGTCCCGACCAGAATCCCGATAGACCGTTTGGGCTTCTTGAAGTAATCGGCCAGGATTTCGATGAGTCGCTCGTTTGCCCTTCCCTCGATCGGGGGGACAGAGACCTTTACAACGTATACGCCGTCTTCACGAAGAGCGACTTCGTCTTTCCGCGCATTTGGTTTCACTTGTACCGTGATTTTCACTTGTTTTCCTCTTGTTCTCCCACAGATGACAAACGCACCCTGTCAGAGGTGCGTCGCGTCGTCTCCAGTACCTTTCCCCCATCATGCCTCATTTCCCGTCGCCCCATTCAAGCACCTCGAGTTTTGCTTTTGCGGTTCCCGTCCTGATAAGGTCCAGCTCTTTTGCGGCCGCCAGGGAGAGGTCGATGATTCTCCCCTCCTTGAAAGGCCCGCGGTCATTGACCCTGACGACAACATTTTTCTTGTTCTCCAGATTTGTGACGCGGACCTTCGTCCCAAACGGGAATGTCCGGTGCGCTGCGGTCAGTTCATTCATGTCGAAGACCTCTCCGTTGGATGTTTGTTTCCCATGATAGTCATCGGCATAGTATGACGCGACCCCCTCGAGCGTAAGGAGGATTTTTCCGGTTGGGTTATGGGAAGGCTTGGGCTCGTCCGTCCTTGCTTGTTCCGGCGTCCTCTCGGCCCGGGGCTCAGGAGGTGAGCTGCGAGCGGCGAATCTGGGCGACGAGGCACACCCGGCGAGCAGCAGCCCGAATGAAACGAACACAAAGGTATGGGGGATCAGTCTGCTACAAATACTCATTCATTTGCTTTCGCCGGATGAAATCGACGATCTCTTTGACCTCCTGCGAACGCCCTTTCTTGCAGATGAGAATTCCGTCGTCCGTGCTGATGATAATCAGATCTTCGACACCGATCGCAGCGACGATCTTGGTTCCGGCATCCACGTAATTGTTCTTCGAATCGAAGAGCACCGTGCGCCCCCGGATGGAATTCCCCCCCTCGTCCTTCGGAGTCAATCGCACGACTTCATCCCATGAACCCACGTCGCTCCAGCCGAAATCGCCCTTGACGACGAAGACATTTCCCGCCTTTTCCATCACACCGTAATCAACGGAGATGCTCCGGATAATCCGGTAGGCATGCTCGAGGGTCTGATCGTAGACCGACGTGCCGATAGCTTTCTGGATATCGTGCAGCTGCTCGTGCAGATCAGGGAGGTGGAGTTCAATCTCGCGCAGAATGACGCTCGCCTTCCAGACGAAGATGCCGCTGTTCCAGAGGAAGTCGCCGCTCTGCAGAAACTTCTCCGCCGTTTCCAGGTTCGGTTTCTCAGCGAAGGTCTTGACGCGATAAACCCCCTCCGATCGAAACTCGTTACGGTCGAGCTCTTCTTCTGCGGACTGGATATAGCCGTAGCCGGTCTCCGGATGGGTAGGCTTGATACCGATGGTCACGAGGGCGTCTTTCTCTTCCGCAACTCGGACTGCGAGACGCAGGATACGAAGAAACTCATCCGTGTCCTGGACGATATGGTCTGCCGGCGATACCACCATGACACCGTTCGGGTCAATGCGATTGATCCAGAGCGCGGCAAGGCCGATACAAGCCGCTGTGTTTCGGCCAATCGGCTCTGCGATTACGTTTGTTGAGGGCATTCCCGGCACCAGGCGCCGCACCATGTCCGCCTGGACCTGATTTGTCACCACGTACATGTCGTTAGGATCAACGAGCGGAGTGAGACGCGTGAGCGTGTTCTCAATCATCGTCCCGCCGCCGAGGATTTCGAGAAACTGCTTTGGAGAACGTTCACGGCTTCGCGGCCAGAACCTCGAGCCAACCCCTCCCGCCATGATTACAGCAAAAGTCTTGGGCATATGTCGCCGTTTCAGTTATTCAAAATGGGTCTTGAAGTCTCGAAGCATGCTGAGAGCCTCCTCAAGCATCCCTGGCCGCGCATCCAAAGGAGCGTTCGCCCACTGCGAGACGGTTGATGAAACATTTGATAAGATGTTGATGACCCGCATGTCGTCAAAGAGATCACTCTCGGACAGGAATTTCAGAAAATCCCTCAAGAGTGTGGCAAACTCCATCAGCTCCGGATCGCCTCCCTGGCCGCTCAGGTCATCGCATTCTCCGACGAGATCCTCCAGCAGCATGCGAGCTCCCCCGGATCCGCCTTGCACGGCATCGGAGAGCTGCTCCAACTGACCGGCGAACACCTGCACGTCGATCTCCCCTCCCCCCTGGCCACCTGCAGCCGCCTGCTGCCGGGCGGCCGGTTCCTCTGAATCCTGCACGGCTCCATCCGCCGCGGCCCTTCGGAAGGAAGACAAGAGGAGCGTTTCATCTTCGGGGCCGATGGAGATCTGACCCGGATTCTTCGACGCACGTTCAACCATCCACATCAACCCCAGCGCAAATTCCGAGAATCCCTTCACCTTATAGAGATTCTTCAGTTCTTCGGCGGCGTCCGGGGCGTCGCCGAGCCGCGTCCTGAGGGTTTCGAACAATGTCCGCTGCGCGCCCGACGGCAGTTCGGCCATCGGGAAATTGGAGAGCAGCGCGCGCAGGATGTCATTAGTCTGTGTCATGGTTCACCCAACGATTCGTGGAACACGCGACGATATATTCGTACAGATCTCGTATGGGATTGTGCCGGCCCTGGCGGCGAGATCCCAGGCAGTAATGGCCTTCCGCCCCTGGCGTCCTATCAGCACTGCTTCGTCCCCAACGCACACGTCCGTCCTGCCAACATCTACCATCAACTGATCCATGCAGATGGTGCCGACAATCGGAAACAATCGTCCCCCTATGAGAACATTCGACTGACCGGTGAGCAATCGCATATAGCCGTCAGCGTACCCGAGAGGCAGCGTCGCAATTTTCGTTCGGCGGCTTGCGACGAACCTCCTGCCGTAGCTCACGCTTTCGCCCGGCTCAATCCATTTGACCATCGAGACCCGCGACTTCAGCGAGAGAACGGGCTTCAGCCGGACGCTTTCTGTCGTTTCGTCCGAGGGGTAGTAGCCATACATCATGATTCCAGGTCGAACCATCGAAAAATACGATTCGGGAATATCGAGGATTCCAGCGCTCCCTGCGCAATGCACGGTCTCCGGCTCAACTCCCGCAGCGCGTAAAGACTCGAGCGCCTGATTGAACAGCCCCAGTTGCTGCATCGAAAAAGTCTTGTCACGCCGGTCCGCGGTTGCGAAGTGCGTGTAGGCCCCCTTGATCTCAAGACGTTTTAAGCCGCCGACGACTCGAACCAGCGCGCCCACATCCCGGGGTCTGACGCCGATCCGGTTCATGCCCGTATCGATCTTGATATGGACATTCAATCGCTTCCTGGCCCGCTGGGCCTGCTCATTGAGCAAACGAGCTTCCGTCTCGCTGCCCACGGTAGCATCGAGTCCAAACGTCGTGAACACGGGGATCTGAGTCGGAGCAGGGATTGTGAAGACATGAATCGGCGCCGTGATGCCAGCTTCGCGCAACGCCGAGCCTTCTTCCGCATTGGCGACACCGAAATAGTCGACCGCCCTTTGCTGGAGGAATCGGGCGACGTCGGTCATACCGTGACCGTAGGCATTGGCTTTCACCACAGCCATCACCTGTACCCGCCGGCCGACTTTAGCGCGAATTCCCTTCAGGTTTTGAGCCAGAGCGTGGAGATCGATTTCTGCAACGGTGGGTCGGGTCGGCATCGGTGCGGCGCTTGCCATCGACATAGGTAGTTTCGTGAGTGCGATCGGCCGTCTAAAAGCCGGAAGAATATAACGGTTCGTGTATTGATTGTCAACGCGGCCGACCCGGCTGCACGGGCCAACAAAAAACCCATCACAGCATCTGATGGGTTACCCATATCTCTCCAAGTACGTCCACTCCGCTCAGAGCTGGTCTGCGACTTTGAGCCGGTTCATCGCCCGGAATAGCGCGAGCCTGGCGCGATCCGGATCGAGCCCCGAGGTCTTCTCTGCGAGCCGCTTTCGGGCTCTATCCCTGGCTGCCTCCGCACGTGCGACATCGATCTCGTCCGAGCGTTCCGCAGTCTCCGCGAGCATGATCACTTTGTTGTCGTGGACTTCAACAAAGCCGCCGCTGGCAGCAAATCGAATCTCGTTGCCGGAAACGTCAACGAGCTTCACTTCGCCGACAGAGATATTCGAAAGGAACGGGGCGTGGCTTTTCAAAACCTGGAATCCGCCAACAACTCCCGGCGCACTGAAGCTGACCACGTCGCCGCTGAAGGCAATCTTCTTCGGTGTTACAATTTCGAGTTTGAAGACCTTTTCTGCCATGGGAACGCTATGCCGCCATCATTTTCTTGGCCTGCTCGACCGCTTCTTCGATCGTACCAACCATCAGGAAGGCACCTTCCGGCAGGTCATCGTATTCGCCTTCAACGATTCCCTTGAATCCCCGAATGGTGTCCTCAAGCTTCACATAGCGTCCCGGCGTACCGGTAAACGCTTCTGCCGTGAAGAACGGCTGGGAGAGGAACTTCTCGATCTTTCGCGCACGGGACACTGTAATCTTGTCTGCATCGGAAAGTTCGTCCATACCCAGGATACTGATAATATCCTGCAGGTCTTTGTAGGTCTGGAGAATTTCCTTCACACGCTTTGCCACGGAGTAGTGTTCTTCACCCACAATGAGCGGATCGAGAATACGCGACGTGGAGTCAAGAGGATCGACAGCGGGATAAATACCTTTGTCCACAATCTGCCTGCTCAGAACCGTCGTCGCGTCCAGGTGACTGAACGTCGTCGCAGGAGCCGGATCCGTAAGGTCATCTGCCGGGACATAGATCGCCTGGACGGACGTGATGGATCCTTTCTTCGTGGACACGATGCGCTCCTGAAGCTCGCCCATCTCAGTTCCGAGGGTCGGCTGATAGCCTACTGCAGAAGGCATACGGCCGAGGAGGGCGGACACTTCAGACCCTGCCTGGACGAAACGGAAGATGTTGTCGATGAAGAGAAGAACGTCCTTTCCTTCTTCGTCACGGAAATATTCAGCAGTCGTCAGGGCCGTCAATCCAACGCGCTGGCGCGCTCCGGGAGGCTCATTCATCTGTCCGAAGATCAGGGCTGTTTTATCGAGCACGCCCGACTCTTTCATTTCCAACCAGAGGTCGTTTCCTTCTCGTGTGCGTTCGCCGACACCTCCGAACACAGAGTACCCACCGTGATGCGTGGCGATATTGTGGATCAGCTCGGTGATGACAACGGTCTTGCCGACACCTGCTCCACCAAACAATCCGGTCTTGCCCCCCTTCGAATACGGCTCGAGAAGATCGATGACCTTGATGCCGGTTTCGAACATCTCTCTCTGCGTGGACAAGCTTTCGAAACTTGGAGCAGGTCGGTGAATCGGATAGTATGCTTTGGCCTCGACTGGACCGAGAGCGTCGATAGGCTGACCGATGACGTTAATGAGGCGACCCAGGACCTTCGGCCCCACGGGAACCATGATCGGTCCACCGGTATCGTAGGCTTTCATGCCCCGGACAAGGCCATCGGTAGTATCCATTGCCACCGCGCGCACGCGGTCTTCACCGAGTTGCTGCTGGACTTCAACGATCAGGTCTTCCTGGACACCTTCGACGTTGACGCGTGGAATTTTCACCGCATTGAGGATCGAGGGAAGCTTGCCGCTTGGGAAATCGATGTCAACGACAGGACCGATGATTTGAATGATGGAGCCTTCTGTCATCTCACGCCTTTCGATTCAGATGAGGAACTTCACTGCACACTGGAGGCATAAATTAACAAAACTGGGGCCTAAAATCAATGAGATGATTCAATTGCATCGACGATGAGTTTGCCATGCATCCGCCCATTTTCGATGAAAATCTTATTGTTGAACCTGCCGGCCGCTATCGATCCGGCAACGAAGACACCCCGAACATTCGTTTCCATGGTGGCAGAATTATGAACCGGCGCCTGTGTCTCGGGATCTATTTCTACTCCCGCCTGCCGGAGGAGTGAAGAATCAGGGCAGTAGCCAATCATCAGAAAGACAGCATCATTCGAGAATTCTTCGTGATGCCTCCCTCCAACCGTAATCGAGCCCGAGGTAATTCGCTCGACCCTGGTTTCGAACATCGCCCGGATGTCACCGGCCTTGATCCTGTTTTCGATGTCGGGAAGTATCCAATACTTCACCCCCTGGCTAAGACTCGGCCCCCTATGAATAAGTGTCACGCGGGCGCCATTGCGAAAGAGATCGAGGGCTGTTTCGACTGCCGAGTTCTTTCCACCAATAACGGCGACATTCCTGCCGGAGTACGCGTATGGCTCGTCGTAGTACCTTCTCACCTTGCTGAGCTCCGAACCCGGGACATCAAATCGGTTTGGGTGGTCAAAGTAACCAGTCGCATCGACAACGTTCTTCGCCAATAACGATCCATCCGGGGATATGACCTCAAACCCTGCGGCGTGGGGTCGGATGCCGGTGACTTCCACACCTTGCTGGACCGGCAGATCAAAGTACCGCGCAATCATCTGGTAATATCGGACACATTCGACGCGGGTCGGACGAGACCCTGCAGAAGTGAAGGGAACACCTCCGATTTCCAGGAGTTCGGAGGTCGAGAAGAATGTCATGTCGATCGGGAAACGACGGATGGCGTCAGCCACTGATCCCTTATCGAGGACCAATTGTGAGAGCCCCTTCTTTTTAGCCTCGATAGCACACGCGAGCCCGGAAGGTCCTGCACCGATCACAATGAGATCATATGAATTCATACGATTGATGCCCGACAACAAAAAAATCCGCGCGAAGCGGATTTCAGTGACAATCTTGGCAGATTGAATTGTCCATGAATTTAACGTAAACAATATACGAATATCCTCTCGGGAGATCAACCTTCATGATTGTTACCGACACCGATATGGCCATAGAGCAACGCCATGAGTGTATACCCCGACAAGCAGGCGAGTGTCCTAGAAATGGGAACATGCGATGAGATGATCTGCGACGTTTTTGCCCTTGTTTTTGGACTGCGTGGCCGCACGGCGGAAGTTTCGGAGGACCCGGATAGCTATCTGACGTGGAGGTGTCTTGGGAGTTCATCAGTTGCTTGACACTGTTCCAGAATCTCCGTAGCATTGAGACACAACGAAGCCGGGGAAGGCTTCAAGAAGCGAGGGATTGTGATGAACCTCCGGAGTCACGAATGTGATGATGGAGGTTTTTTGCTTTGTAGTCTGGCATTCGCCAAGCCGACGTTCCCCATAATCAAGATAGGAGGCACGATGAAGCCATGCATTGTCTTTCTGTTTTTCGCCGTTTCTTCCATCTGTTTCGCACAAACGGATTCCGTCTTTGTGGAGAAGGCGGACGGCACAATCATCGGATACGCCGTATCAGCCATTCGTGAGATAACGTTCTCCGGCTTGCCCACGAGCATACGGGAGCAAGAGCTTTTGCAGAATGTTCTTTCCTCTTTTACGCTCCATCAAAACTATCCTAATCCATTCAATCCGACCACGACAATCCAGTACGATATTCCTCATACTGGCGAAGTCACGATTGCGATCTATGATATTCAAGGCCGCCTTATTCGCTCTCTAGCAAATCTGACTGAACAGGCTGGCACACATTCCGTAGTTTGGGACGCTCGCAATGATGGTGGAGTCAATGTATCCAGCGGCAACTATTTCTGTCGCGTGGATTTCAATCATTCATTCCTCGTCCAGAAACTCCTCCTTCTCAAGTGAATCAAATAGAACAATACTGCGGAGATTATTATGAAACGCACCTGGGTTGTCCTTCTCATTCTTGGAATGTCATTTCCAGCATTGGCTCAAACAAAAATGTTCATCAACAAGAACAATGGAACGACGGATTCTTTGCTAATGTCAGATGTTAAGAGTATTTCGTTCAAATCGGGTTCCTCCTCTACTACTCCAACTGGCTTCATTCAAGTCGCTGGAGGCACATTCCAGATGGGAAGCACTAATACAAATGATTGGGGAGCGAGTCCACCGCATTCAGTTACACTGGGCTCATTTTACATGGACAAAACCGAGACCACGTACGAAAAGTGGACGGAAGTGCGCAACTGGGGCTTGACGCACGGCTATACCGATTTGCCTGCAGGTGCGAATGGCTACAACCAGAGTGCCTCGAACAATCCAGTTGCACAGTTGAACTGGTATGATATACTGAAATGGTGCAATGCCCGCTCGGAAAAAGATGGGTTAACAGCCGTGTACTACACAAACAGTACACTCGCTACTGTCTACCGCACAGGTCAGCTTGATCTCGCTTCAGATGCTGTGAAATGGACAGCAAACGGGTACCGGTTGCCGACGGAGGCTGAGTGGGAATTTGCAGCAAAAGGTGGTACGAAATCGCAAGGGTATACATATAGCGGAAGCAGCATTCTCGACAGTGTGGCATGGCATTTTGACAACGCGGGCCAGGTGACTCATGCTGTTGGAACGAAAAGGGCAAACGAGCTTGGGCTCTATGACATGAGCGGTAATGTACAGGAGTGGTGCTGGGATTGGTATGACACCTATAGCGCTTCGGCACAGACAGATCCGAAAGGACCGACCTCCAGCCCAGGAGTATTACGTGTGATGCGAGGAGGCTCGTACTACGCCGGCGCTATCAACTGCCGTATTGCGGATCGCTACCGCGCGAACCAACCGGGCGGCTACCGCGGGGAATCCAACGGGTTCCGTTGCGTCCTGGATTAGCATTCCGTCAAGAGACTTCGGGATTTCGCCAAGGACGCTGAACATTAGCTCCTTTACATTCGTCGGAAATTATTCAGCCGGACCGTATTCGCTCAGATCCACCATAGCCCAGCTAACCACTGGGCTATTTTTATGGAATGAGATACCTATGTTGTCCAGACGGGGGCATCGACTAACGGATTGCATCCGGTACCGCATGCAATCAGGCGCGGCTGCGAGAACCATTGAAAGATCTGGATGAAATCTCCGCTGGTGATCAACTGAGGACTTGCTGCCTGGAAGTCCGCGCACATTCGCGGTCTAGGTGGGATTAGGACAAAAGTTTTCTGCTGACTCAGACATTCACCATTCAGTGCGGATCTGCAATCAATCCATCTGGTGAGCTGTGCGAAACAGTTGGATATGACGTCTCGATTGGAAACAACATTGGGGTCTCCGTTTTTGTACCGCGGAGGTAACCAATTCGAAGCCAGTTGGAATCTGCGATGGGAAAAGATGCAGAATGCGAGCTGAAGGTAGTCCGCCATTGAGATTGGCGGACAAGAGCGCCTTGTTTGAGCTGAAGGTGGGAGTTGAACCCACGACCTGCGGTTTACGAAACCGCTGCTCTACCACTGAGCTACTTCAGCATAATGACCATTTAATATAGCAAAAAAGGGTGTTGAGAGCAAGATGAAACTAATACCAGAGGCCTTGACATTGTTCGGCCAGGTAGCTACAATTGCTCAGGAGGTTGTGCGACCGTTCTTTGAATCCCACTAACACTGCAGGAGGAAGGTATGAAGCAATCCCATGTACCTTTGAAGATGGACGCTGAGCAGCCCAAATCGTTGCTAAAAAAAATCAGCTTGCTCGAGGACCGCAACAAACGGAAGAATCGGGCCTCGAAGCAACTGAAACTTGTGCAGAAGGTAACTGCAGGGCACGTCCGCGGTGGGCATTCTTTTCATTAGCACACATATGTCACCAAATGTTCAACCAAAGAACCTCTCTAATTCAGAGAGGTTCTTTTTTGTCGGGCCTATTTTGATCGGGTCAGAAACCGCGATCGCTGCCGGTCTGCCTGCCAATTGCATATGTCCCAGAGATCGGCAACCGGTGTCTTCGTGTACGGCAGCGTGTGCATATAGTCGGGCGCCCCGAACTCCGGTGTGAGAGTCGATTCCTTCACACCTCTTCGCTGCTGGGCATCCCAGATCATATCCCACCACCGCTCGTGCGCCAAGACATGCCTCTCGTATTCCGGAGCCCGCGGATCCGGCACCTGCGGTCCCTCCTCATATCCGACCCGAGCATGAATGTGGATGCACCGTTCCGCGCTCCGGGCGATGATTTCGAGCTCAGTCTCCAGCAAACGTTCACTGATGACAACCCAATGGCTGAAATCGCAGCTGAGCTTGAGCCCGGGGAATTGTCTCAGGAGTTTTTCCGTGGTCCATGGGTTGTAGAGGATTCGACCGCGATGCGTCTCGTGAGCCACCGGAATTCCGACCTTCGCTTCGAATTCGAGAGCCTCTCCAAAGTACTTCTTCGATTGTTCATCCGAGAACCAATCACATCCGGAATGGCAGTTGATGGTTTGCGGATTCATGGCCGCGGCCCGTTCAACGTTCTGGCGAAAACTTCGGATATGGTCTTCGACCGTAACTCCCGTCGTAATGATCTGTGCTATGTATTTGAATCGATGCTCATCGAGAAGGCCGCGGAATCGATCGCGGTCCGCGTCCTCGGGCAATATATGTTCAATCCCCTGATATCCGAGGGCACGGATTCTTGGAAAGAGCGTTTCCCACGCTTCGGTAATACCCCACAAGTGCCGGTAAATCGATAGCTCCACGAACCACCTCATTGAATAACGTTTGTTTGCCTAGCGCGAGAACTCTACACAACCAGGAGTGGGATGTGTAATGCTGCCCAGACGCCGTAGCGGAGAAATGTCTCCCTGCGCGCTTCAGGGACGATCGACGCAAAGTAGATCGCCTTTGCAGTCGTATTGCTCATCATCGCGACCGTCAGGGCGAGGACGACAGACCGGGCCATTGCAGCGGAAGGATGCAGAAGGGACAGGACGTACGGCGTAATGTCTGTGAACCCGACGACTGTGGAAAGAACCAGAAGTCCCGTGCTTCCCAGCCGCTGTTCGATCAGTTTCGTGATGATCATCAACAATACGAACGCGAGAGCAAACACAATGGATGGCCGGATCTCGAACGGATTTTGCAGGTTGGGGAAAGCCGCCTTCTCCTCCGACTCGCCTGATGGCCGAATGCGAAACGACAGAACAACCCCCACAAGAAAAAGGAGTGCCAATCTCCACCACAGTACCGGGAGAAAAGCGGGATTGATGATGAGGGTCAGCACGAGAATCCGTACATACATCATGCTGGAGGCGAGGATGGCAGCCTGAAGGGCCATTCCCGAATGCTCCGGGCTTTTCCGGGCAATGCGGCCGAGCGCAACCGTCGTGGCGGTGCTCGATACGATGCCGCCAAAAATCCCCGATAGCCACAAGCTCACTTTGTTGCCAAATCGCTTCGACAGGAAATATCCGACGAACCCTATGCTTGAAACCAGGATCACAATTTGCCAGATGTGGGTTGGATTGAGGCCGAAAGGGGTGTAGTCCTGATTCGGCAGAACCGGCAGGATAATAACCGTCACCAGGATGAATTTGACGACGGCGAGGAACTCTACCTTGTTGAAGCTGTCGAGGTACTTTTCGAGTTCAGCTTTCTCGGAGAGAAGGACGGTGTTGACGACAGCCAACGCCATAGCGATCCAGACATCAGCGAGAAGCGCAACAGCTCCCACCACAAAAGTAAGAAGAGCGGAAGCTTCGCTCGTGAAACCATGATGACCTGATTTTGTTTTCGTGATGTAGGCTATGGCGGCCAGGGCTCCGATGACCGTCATACCCACGGGGAGCATCAAACCCACGCCATAACGCTGAAGCCAGGCGCACCCGAAACCAAGCAGACTGATAATGGGATAGGTCCGCACACCACCAAAGATCACACTCCCCTGTTCGATTTTTGTGCTCTCACGCTCGAGGCCCACGAGAAAGCCAAGTGCCAGAGCCAAAGCCAATCGAAGCTCGGTGCTCCATTCAATGATGTTCATGTTTTCTACCGTTGTTCAGTTGGTGAGATCGCCACGTCAACTTCAGTCACTTCGAACGCTTTCTTCATGTCAGACGGTTGAATTTCCACCAGGAACCCTCTCTTCCCGCCGTTGACAAAGATTCGTGGGAGGGGGAAAATCGTCCGCTCCGCGTAAATCGGAAGAGGGTGGCGTATGCCGAAAGGACTTGTCCCGCCGAACTGATAGCCGGTGTGCCTCTGCGCAGTCGCCTCATCGCATTGATCAATCCGTTTCGCACCGGTGATCCGGGCGAGTTGCTTCGTCGACACTTCGCGGTCGCCGTGCATCAGGACGATCAGCGGCTTCTTTTCGTCGGTCTGCATCACGAGCGTTTTCACCACCTCGTGCTCGGATACATTCAAGGCGCTCGCCGAGTGCTTCGTGCCGCCATGTTCCTCGTACGTGTACACATGAGGCTGAAAATCTATCTTCTTCTCACGAAGAACTCTTATTGCCGTTGTCACCGGATATTCAGGCTTACCCATATCCGCATTCCTGTGTCATCCTCAAAGATCACTCAGCCAGCCATATCGCTCCATGTCCACAGCCTCCCCCCGAAAGACTATGCCTTCCGCTTTCAGAAGTCGTCGCTGTTTCTTGTAGGCAGCATTGTCTTTGGGAAACGAGACTCTTCCCTTCGCATTGATCACCCGGTGCCACGGGACACCTGAGCGAGGGGGAAGAGCATGAAGAGCGTAACCGACCAGACGCGGCTGCCTTGGGAATCCGGCTTCAGAAGCAATCTGACCGTAGGTTGCCACTTTGCCTTTGGGGACATGCCGGACAGTTTCCCAAATGAGCTCGTACGTGCCCAGCCTCATTCTCTGCTTCCCCGGCTCCGTGAGTAACTCCGTCATAACCGCTCAAAGAGTGACGGGCTGGGCGAACTTCGCAAGCTCTGCCGCCGAGGCCTTTTCCACCTCAGCGTGGAGACTGTTGCCATGGGAATCCATCGTGACGATGACGAGGAAATCCTTCACGCGGACATGCCACATCGCTTCGGGCACTCCGAACTCCAGCAAATCCACTCCTTCCACTTCTTCAATGCACTTCGCATAGTACTGGGCCGCCCCTCCGATGGCGCTGAGATAGACTGCTCCGACTTCCTTCATCGCCGCAAGTGTCTTCGCCCCCATCCCTCCTTTTCCGATGATCGCCCGCGCCTTGAACTTCTTGATGATCTCGCCCTGGTACGGTTCTTCGCGAATGCTTGTGGTTGGGCCGGCCGCATTCATGAACCACTTGTCGTCCCGTTTCAACGCTACCGGTCCGCAATGATAGATCGCGCCGCCGTCCAGCCTGACCGGAGAATCGTGCGTCATCAAATGATGGTGTAAAACGTCCCGGCCCATATGCATGGGGCCGTTGAGCAACAAAACGTCTCCGACCTTGAGCGCGCGCACCTGCGTTTCCGAAAGCGGCGTCGAGAGCCGTATTTCCCGGCCGGTCAGCGGCAGTTTTTCGGCCGCCGCCATCTTCATCGCAGACGAATCTCCCTTATAGAGCCACCGCTTGACGCCGCCTGTTGCCGGATCGATGACCACGCCGAGTCGGCGATAGGCCCAGCAATCGTACGCAACGGAGACGAAGAAACTGGCCGGTAAGCGATGGAATGATCCGACTTTGCATCCAATCAACGTCGCCTGGCCGCCGAACCCCATCATCCCGATGCCTAGTTTGTTGGCATTTTCCATGACATACGTTTCGAGCTTTGCCAGCTCCGGATTTGGATTAATGTCGTCGAGTTCCCGGAACAGCTGCTGCTTCGCAAAACCATATCCTGATGCCCGATCACCACCGATCGCTACGCCGAGCGCGCCCACACTGCATCCCTGTCCCTGCGCCTGCCACACTGCGTGCATGATGCACTTCCGCACACCGTCGATGGTTCTGTCGGCCCGTCCGAGGTTTGGCAACTCCTGGGGAAGCGAGTACTGGATGTTCTTGTTCTCACAGCCGCCTCCTTTGAGAATCAACTTCACCTCGATGTCCGGCTCTTCCCATTGTTCGAAATGCAGGACGGGTGCGCCTTCACCGAGGTTGTTGCCGCTGTTCTTTCCGGTCAGCGAATCGACTGTATTGGGGCGCAGTTTTCCCTGCTTGGTGGCCTCGACGATTGCCTCGAGGATCTGTTTTTTCATCGCGATCTGGTTGACGCCGACGGGCGTTTTGATTTCGAATGTCGGCATTCCGGTGTCCTGGCAAATTGGCGCCGATCCAGTGGCAGCCATATCGATGTTGAGGGCGACCGTCTGCAGGGCGAGGTCCGATTGAGTCCCCTTGTTCTCCTTCTTCGCGGCGTCTTTGATCGCTCTCCTGACATCAGCGGGCAGATTGGTCGACGTTTCCGAAATGAGGCTCAGCATACTCTCTTTGAAGTGTTCCATATCTATCTCCTTATAAACCTCTGGGTAAAACAAGAAACGAAGTCATATCGTTCACTCATGGCTTGACGGGCTCGGCAGCAAGTGGGTTCCCAGCCCCTTCGATATTTGCATACACAACAGGTTGAAGGCTTTCAAACATCGACCGCTCACCTTCGAAAAACAGTACTTTGGTCCAGGCTCTCGAGGCGATGAAGAGCTGCTGGATAACCAGCATCACGACGATCGTCAGGTTGGTTGTCATGCCAATTGCGAGATCGAGAAGGGCGTAGATCGCAAACAGGACAACCGGAACCAGCAGCATCAGGAGCTCAAGTCCGAAGGTCTTGAACAAATGGCTGAAAACAAATTTCATTGATCGCCAAGCAGTTTTCAACACCCTTCGCTCATTGTTCACGACGATGCTGATCTTGGTGTAGTCCGCTATCATCAGAAGGAGCACCACAGGAAGGAAGAACAGAACAATCTGCACCATGGTGAACACGACGGTCGTGACTTCGGAGGCTGAGTCCTCAATGAAAACGCTTGAGAGCATCGCCAAGAACAGAGTCATGATGAGGACGAGGAGCAACAGAACGATTGCGCACACGACAAAGAGGCGCAGAAATCTCCCGAAATAAGTGCCGCAGCCTTCGAAGAACTCGGATGTCGAGTATCCACCATATTCCTTGCGCAGGATGGTCAACACTCCTCCGGCAAGGAAGGAATTCACGAGCATGTACACGACGATCGCCCACGTTATTTGTCGGAACACGGCAGATAACTCTGCTGCGTGAAAATTCATGAAATCCGAGAGGACAGTGAAGTCGAGACCGCCCATAAGTCCGGCCGGGGCCATCGAAGCCCCGAAGCCAGCCACCATAGCGTCCCTGAACGCCAGGGCCACTGGAAGTGCCATCAGAAGATTGACTATGTACAAAGCGAGAACCATTCTGGGTTCTGTGGTTGCCCGCCGAATACCGTTGGAAAATGCTCTGAGTATGCTCATAAAAGTCGAGTCCTCTATTCAGTCGAGAATGACGTTCTCATCCAATCATCCCACCAAGCTGCAGCATATTCTGAAACCAAAACAGAAATTTGATGGTGTATTTCCAAATGGGAGCAACAGCTGTTTCTGTCGTCTTGCTGTTGTTGTTCCAGTTCCTGTCGATGACGAGAGCGGTGTCGGGATCAACGGTCGCCCAAACGATCTTCTCAGGCCGAGCATACTTGAACTCCACCCATCGACTTTGTCCGTCCCAGGGCTCTCGCACCTCCTGCCCGTTGTCGAAATGCACGAGAACCGACGTTGGCAGCTTTATTTCGCCAGTTCTGATGGCGACCACTCTCGATTCATACAGCTTCGCTGACTTGGAGCTATCCTTTCCCGAACTGAGCTGGACCTTTTTCCCCTTGTCGTCGACAAGCCCCTGAGGAGCCCGGGCTTCTTTGTTTTCTATGAGGCTCAACTCATAATCGCATACATCCGTGCCGTAGAGAACCTCGTCGAAGTACCAGTTGAGGTCCTTCCCGAACTTGTTCCCGTGATACTTTGGGACGATTTCATTCACGACTGCGATGAAATCTCTGCCGGAAGGATGCTTGAATTTCCACCGCTCGAAGTAGGTCTTCATGAGCGTGTCCATCACCGCCTGACCAATGAGCCGCTCAAGAGTCGACATAAAGACAGCCGTCTTCTGGTACGTTAGGTTGCCGTATCCCCCTTGCTTGAACTCCCATCCGAGCGTCCCGGTCGGGGCAATCTTGGGGTTGCGCATACCCGTGTACCCCATCCTGGTCGTTTCCAAATCGCCTGCTCTGAAACCGGGGAACTCTATCGTTGAAGTCTTCTTCCCATACGCGTGATCCATGATGCGGGTCTCATAGTACTGATTGATCCCTTCGTCCATCCACGCTTCTTCGAATTCATTGCTGCCCACCAGACCATACCAGTACTGATGCCCAAATTCGTGGACGGTGACGAGTTCGGCGAACTTCGCGAACTTGCCGATCCCCCACATCGACCCGGCTGTGATGAGTGTCGGATATTCCATTCCCCCGGCACCGGATGCTCCGTAGGCGGGATCGACGACGGTGACGTTCGGGTAGGGGTACTTCCCGACATGGTTCTCAAAATACTCCAGCGCCGCTTTCACAGATTCAAAATATCGCTGGGCCTGATGCACGCGTTGCGGCTGCATCAACACTCGTATCTTCACGTGCTTCCACTGATCGCTGAGATCGACATAGGACGGCGAGGCCGTCCAGGCAAAATCGTGAACGTCCTCCGCGTGATGCGTCACCGTTTTCGTACCGTCGCCGTTGTCCTTGACGCCGGAGAGGAGCCCGGTCGCTCCGACTACGTATTCCTTCGGCACGGTCATATCCACATCATAGACGCCATAGTCGGCGAAGAATTCTGTATTGGCATGGAATTGATGACAGTTCCACCCCCCTTTCGTGGCATATCTCTGGCCGGCCGCTTCGTAGACGCCGATTTTCGGAAACCACTGACCTATCATGAAGAAGTTCTGATAGTAACCGGTTCGTGCGAATACCCTTGGCAGCTTCGCAGTGAATGCCAGGTTCAGCTGAATTGTCTGGCCGGGAAGCACGGGCTTCGACAATGGAACACGTATGACCGTCTGGTCCTTGTCGTTGCCATCGTCGGGCTGAATATACTGGATGCGACTCATCAGGTCTTCGCCATCGGCGGTCTTCATAGAGGTCACATCGATCCAGCCCCACCCTCCTTCCGCAAGTTCAAAACCCCGATTGACGCCGCCTGATTCCTTCATAAACGTCGATGCGGTGTTCTTAAAGCCGTTGAAATAGAGATGGAACTGCAGCTCCCCGACACGGTCGGTTGACGTGTTACGCCACGTCAGAGTCTCTTTCCCGTTTAGCATCTTTTGGGCTGCGTCGAGCGTGACGGAGATCTTGTACGAGGCAATACGCGGACTCAGCGGATCTTTGAAGATGGTTTGGCCGCTGGCACACGATGTCACCGCGAGCACGGCAACGATCAGACTGACGCTTGCTCTCATAGCAGATTTCATAAGGAGGTTCCTCAATTCAGAGATTAGGCTGCTGTATCAAATTCACTTCCACTTCACCACACCCACCTTCACAAGATCTTCAATAAACCTGTCAAATCCTTCGATCGCGGCGCTGCCAAATTCGCCCGTCAACACACGCTGGATATCGGAAACGTTCCTTTTGCCATCGATGAAGTTCGGGATTTCAAAACGGACGTCACCGTTTAGCTGATAGCGGGGCGCCCCTGTTGGGGCTCCTGCTTTCAGTAACTTGCTCTCCGGCAGTCCAAAATCAAGCGGGCCTCGTGTCAGGCGAACCGGGACCCTGGTATCAACGGCAGGACGAAGCGCCGGAATGCTCTTCGAACCGAGCTGCTTCGACGCCCCTTGCTTGACCTCTTCCAGAAGCGCATTCGCGTACAAGCCGATCTGTTCGTTTGATTTCTTGATTGCCCGCTGGACCTCGGTTTCGCTGTTGAACCAGAGAATTGTCGACAGTCCCTCTTTCGCGATGCGGGCGTTTTCGTCAACAACGGTTGCAGCTTCCCCGTAAACGGTCGGTATTCGATCGGAAGGTGAATCCAGAACCAACCTGGCCGCGTTCCGTCCGGCCTGGCCGAGCCTCTGTGTTGCGTTCGCGCCTGCCAGATGGACCAGATCGAGAGCCTCATTCGTGGACACATTGGAGAGAAACACGACAGTTCCGGCAGCTATCATTTCGCTCCTCGCCAGTTCGACGGGATCGACTTTGTCGGGAGTATCGTCTGAGGTGTGATGGGTATAGTCAGGACCGTGGACCATCATCACGCCGGGTACTTTCCGATCGATGAACATCATGTGGTCACTTCCGCCCGAGTAAGGCACGATACGATAGTTGAATTCAGAGAGGCTCCCCCGAGGGGTTCTGATGTTCAGACCGTCGACCATCTGCGTCATGTTTTCCATGACGTCGATCAGCGCCGAGGGAATGGAGTTGGGAGTCCTTGTCATGATGAGCTTGGAATGGAGAAGCTCTTCGTTCTCGCCGACCATGTCCATGTTCAGATTGGCGAGGAATTTCCCGCCCAATTCCGGGCCAACAAGTTCAGGATGAGCATCGATGTATGGCATTGTGCCGTTCCATTCGGGAACCCAGACAAAACGAACCGAGCGTTTCAGTTTCGGTATCCGCCCGGAGTCTGTCAGTTCCTTGAGCGTGCGGGCAATGTCCAGGATGGCGGCGGAACCGCTGGCGTTGTCGTTGGCAGATTCCTTCGGATGGTCGAGATGGGCGCTCAGGACGATCTCCTCCTCCGGTTTCTCCGAACCCCGCAAGCGGGCAACAACAACATCCATGAAGTAGGGCTCGAGCCCGATCCCTTTCACCTGGCCCCTCACAACAACCTTGCTTCCGCTCAGGATCAGATCGCGGAGCTTCTCGCCTTGTCGATGGCTCAGGTTAAACCCAAACGTCACGCGCTCCAGCTCTTGCGTCTTAGGCCACATGCCGGTGTATTGCAGCATGTCGGGATGGTCCTTCGCCCGATCATCGTCGAGGTAACAAACGACAGCTTTGGCCCCGTACTTGAGCACAGCCAGCCTGTGCACCTCGCCCCCGTATCCGGTCGCAAGCACGATCTTGCCTGCGACGTCTTTCCCCTTGTAGTCCTCGTCACTCGTACCTCCCCCGACCCAGACAAGCGGAGCTGTGGCATCGCCTGCGTTGGAATAAGTCATGACGCTCATCGCGATCTCCGGGTATCCCACTATCCGTTCTTCGTAGGGCTCAATCATCCTCAATTCGCCCCAGGTAATGTCCCATCCGGAAGGGGACTGCCAGGTCTGATACATCGCACGGCCGTCGGATTTAAATGATTCGATCGTCGCGTCCTTGTCGGTGTAGCCGTAGGAGCGGAGTTGATCCAGGACATAGTGCGCCGCAG
Source organism: Ignavibacteriales bacterium (assembly GCA_026390595.1). Taxonomy (NCBI): domain Bacteria; kingdom Pseudomonadati; phylum Ignavibacteriota; class Ignavibacteria; order Ignavibacteriales; species Ignavibacteriales bacterium. The sequence goes on along the minus strand of JAPLFQ010000019.1, from coordinate 62,127 downwards.
CACGGTATCCGCGTGAGCCTTGGATCCTGTGGTGGCGACTGATCTGAATGACGTGCTCCTTCGCAAGTTCTCCGCTGAGGGATTCGTGCAGAAGATCCCTGATCCTGGAACTGAGCAAATCCTGGTTGGATTGTGAAAAGCTCTGTGAGGCAAGGAGGACGAAGACGAGGAATACAGTACGGCACATGTTCATGCGGTGTGGCCTCGATGTTGGTAGAAATAAGCTGGCCTACGAGGGGTGAGTGATCGCGACCAATATAGAGAACGATAAGGGAAATGGCAAAGGAAAGTTCAAGGCCCGAACGTGCGTGCAGCACTCACATCGGACGACGGTGTTGAACGAGGGGGAGGAACAAGCGGGGACGATGGAAAGCCAGCAAAGAGAAACGCCCGAACATCGTTTCGCATGAAACACGCGAATCTCGAACCGGGCGCCGTGGTGAGAAAAACAATAAGGGTGTTACTGGAAATCTCCTCCGAAGGTCAGACTGCCAAGCCTGCCGTTGCTGTCAACCGTGACAGTAATCGTGTTCGAGGCGTCATTTGCTGACGTCGCTTTGAATGTCAGCGTATTGACCTGTGCGTTGGTGACGGAATACAGTCCATTGCTGTTGCTTTTCATTTGCAGAGGAATGACGAACGTGCTGAAGTCACCTTCACCACCACCCATCGAGCGAAGGCTGATTCGAAATTGATACGCGACCATCGAGAGATGGTTGATATCATTGATCATAGCATCACGGTTCGATGAGACCGATTGGGCACCGAAGAGACTGATACCGATGGCAATGGCAAAGCCAACGATGATCACGCCGAGAATGACAAGCAGAAGCTGCTGTTGACCCATGGGTTATCTCTCCGGGATGTACACAAGAATCGTACTCCCCATCATCAGGATGCGGAATCCGCTGCTCCCAGATATTCAATATCTATGCCCCATAGCGGTATGAGATGGTGCGGTCAATATCCTTTAGATAGTGACATCATCAAAAGCGCTCCGGTCATGGTTCCGGACATTTTTACCGCGATCGGAAATTCTGACACGGTCAAAGGAGATCAATTGTCGTCTCTCGCATTACGCTCAACCAAAGGGAGAATGCGATGCGATATTGAGCCCCATCACACACGATGAGTCGTCCTAACCCCGCGTCTGCCGCCCCTACTTCTCCCACACCAGCACTTTCAGAAACGTGCGATCCTTCGCAGAGTGGTAGATACGCTGCGTGGCCTTTCGGAAATCCGTTTCCTTTGCGGTGCGGATGTTGACGAATGTTTGGGGATTCCTGTCGACGAGCGGGAACCAGCTGCTCTGTATCTGCACCATCATACGATGGCCCGCCTTGAAACAATGAAGTACATCGCGCAGCTCAAACTCTACATGCGTGACTCTGTTTGGAGTGAACGGTACCGGCTTGGACAGGCTCTCTCTGAACTTGCCTCTGAACACGTCTCCGCGGACGAGCATCTGGTACCCGCCGACGGGAACTCCGGATTTCGTCACCCCGGCAGAATCATCAGGAAAGACATCAATCAGTTTCACGATCCAGTCAGAATCTGTGCCCGACGTCGAGACCTCCATGCTTGCGACGATCGGTCCAGCGATGGTCATATGCGATGAGAGCTTGTCACTCTCGAAAACGACGACATCGGAACGGCTTGCTGCGAAGCGCTGGTCTTCCCCGAGCACTTCGCGGGAGACACCCGGCCGGATATCACGCGAGTGAGGGACCGGCTTCGCAGGATCGCTCACATATTCGGTGAATTGGTCATTCGACTCCTTCGGCGCATCAAAGGATAGCCCCCCCTTTGGCTGCAGATACAACCTTCTCTCCATTGAGTTCTTCGGCGGCCAGCTATCGAGTTGATGCCAGACATTCACACCCGTTTCAAATACAATAGCCTCTCCTTTGGGGGCTTCCCCCTTCTCTTTCAGATAATAGTTGAAGAAGGGTAACTGAACATTCTCCTGAAACCAGAGCGAGGTCTTCGAACCCCAATTGAGGTCACCCAGCCGCTCTCCCTCGTCGCCGTTCCATTCGCCATGGAACCACGGGCCCATCACGAGAGTATTTGCTATTCCCGGGTTATTCTTCTCGATCTCCTTGTATGTCCGGAGAGGTCCGAGCATGTCTTCCTGATCAAACCAGCCACCGACGGTCATCACGGCGGGTTTGATGTTCTTCAGGTGAGGAGCGACGAGCTGAGGCTTCCAGAATTCATCCAATGTTTCATGTGCCATCATGTTCGTCCACATCGCGACGCTGTCTTTGAAATACAGTTTGTTGGCGTTCGACAGCGGGCCCATGGCCAGGAAGAACTTGTAGGAGTCCATCGTCCAGGGGCGGAAAGAATACATTGTCCGGGTGGTCGGAGACGGCCTGGGATGCCCGAAAAACATATAGAAGCCGAAGTTCTGAGCGAGGAAGAAGGCTCCGTTATGGTGCTCATCGTCCCCGACAAACGGATCGGCGATGGGCGCCTGCGGAGATGTCGCCTTGACTGCGGGATGCGCGTCGATAGTTCCCATCGTGGTATAGAAGCCCGGGTAGGAGATGCCGGTGATTCCTACCCGCCCATTGTTGCGGGCAAGATTCTTCACGAGCCAATCGACAGTGTCATACGTGTCTGTCGTTTCGTCGATATCGTTCTTGCTTTTCTTCGCAGGATTGTACGGGCGGAGGTCGACAAACGTCCCTTCGGACAAGTACTTCCCGCGAACATCCTGGTAAGCGAAGATGTAACCCTCGCGCACCTCGTTCATTGAGGGAACCATCCGGTTACGGGTTGAGCTTAGCCCGTACGGCCCCACGCTGTACGGCGTACGATTGAGAATAACGGGGAATTGCCGGGTTGTGTCCCTGGGAGCATAGACAGACGTAAAGAGCCTCACGCCATCCCGCATGGTGATGTAGAATTCACTTTTGCTGTAATGCTCTTTGATGTAGAGCGAATCCTGAGCCCGGCCTTCACTCAAGAACAGCGCGGATAAGGCAACGATGAGGAACGACAGCGATATCACTTTCTGACGAGGTGAGATGCTCAAATGGTACGCTCCTTGGTTTTTTGTTTGATCGAATGATGACGTTCGAGGCCTATTTCATCACCACCAGGCAACTGGCCATGATATCGTGCAGTGCCTGTTTCTTCTCCGTGAAGGCTGCCATGATGTATCCGATGCTGAGAATCATGCTGGAAACGATCTTCCCAAAATATCGACCTGTCGCCCTCCCAAATGATATCCGGTTGCCGGAGAGATCGGTCACGACGATTCCCAGAGCGAGCTTCTCAAGAGTAGCTTGTTTTGCCGAGGACTCCATCAGGGCAAAGTAGAGCCAGGCCAGGATCATGACAGCGAGGATCGCCACGAGATACGCTGCGATCACAGCAATGACAAAACCGACGGCGCTGAAATCCTCATCCATCATCCCTGCCCCGACCCCGATGCCAAACATCGCAAGAGCCGGAAGGAACAGCACGAGTGCGATGAAGCCAACAATCACCTGATCGATGAGATGGGCGACGAATCTTCGCCAGAATCCCGCATACTGTACAACTGGCCGCATAGGGGGTGGAACCGGTGGCTGCATTTGCGTGGGCTGCATAGTCCCTCCGTTCAGTGTATGTGAGTGTCTCTGTGAAAGAATTCTCTGTATCCGCCCGCTACTTCGTAATGCCGAGCTGCGCCAGGATCACCGCGAAATTGAAGGCTTGTTCTTTGTATGCGTCGTACCGGCCCGATGCACCTCCGTGCCCGGCTCCCATATTGACCTTGAGCAGCAAAGGATTCTTGTCCGTCCGGGTCACTCGCATTTTCGCGGTATACTTCGCAGGCTCCCAGTACATCACCTGGCTATCATTGAGCGATGTCGTAATGAGCATGGCCGGATATGCCTTCGCCTCGACATTGGTGTAGGGACAGTACGACTTCATGTACTCATACTCGTCCTTCTTCTTCGGATTGCCCCACTCGAGGAATTCCGGAACGGTTAACGGGAGCGTTTCATCGAGCATCGTGTTGACGACGTCGACGAACGGCACAGCAAGGTGAGCGACCTTAAAGAGATCGGGGCGCATGTTCACCACGGCACCGATGAGCAGACCGCCGGCACTCCCGCCCTGAATTGCGAGATGCGCGGGCGACGTGTATTTCTCCCGGATGAGATACTCAGCGCAGGCAATGAAATCGGTGAATGTGTTCTTTTTGTTCAACATCTTGCCATTGTCCCTCCATTGCTCGCCGAGATCTCCTCCCCCGCGGATGTGCGCGAGAGCGTAGACCACTCCCCGATCCAGGAGACTGACACGCACCACGGAGAACGATGCAGATTGCGAGAATCCGTAGGCGCCGTAGCCGTACAGTACAAGCGGGTTTGATCCGTCGCGTTTCATTCCAGCCCGATAGACAATCGACAGGGGCACCATCGCCCCGTCTGCAGCCTTCGCGTAGACCCGCTCAGACACATACAGTTTCGGGTCATATCCGCCCAGGACTTCCGTTTGCTTAAGCAACGTGCTCTTCCCGGTCTCCATGTCAAAATCGTACACAGAGCTTGGCGTTACGAACGACTGGTAGTTGTATCGAAAGACTCTGGAATCATACTCAGGGTTTGCCCCGGGCCCGGCAGAATACACCGGCTCAGGAAAGGAGACGTTTGAGTTCTTGCCAGTCCGAAAATCATGAGTCACAAACCTGATGAGGGCCTGCTCGCGCTCGACAAAGACAGCGTGGTTGCGAAAGAGCGTGGTTGATTCAAGCTTCACGTTCGGACGGTGAGGCAGGAGTTCCTTCCAGAGTTCCTGACGAGGATCGGAGTCGGAAACCGTGACAAGGCGATAGTTCTTCGCGCCTTTGTTCGTCCGGATATAGAAGAGGCCCTCGCGATGATCCACGCTCATCTCGTGCCCCTCTTCGCGTGCGTACAGGGTTGTGAATTTCCCCCGGGGCTGATCGCTGGCCAGATAATGGACCTCATCGGTGATGGAGCTCCCCGCGATGAAGAACACGTATTTCCGATCGCTCGATCGATCGACTCCCACCCGATAGAGTTCGTCCTTTTCCTCGTACAACATTTCGTCATGCGTTGCACCGAGTTCATGGCGATACAGATGATACGGGCGCTTCGCTGCATCTTCCTTCGTATAGAAGAAGGTCTTGTTATCGGCTGACCACACCGCCCCGTTCACCTGACCGATAGCGTCAGGAAGAATTCTGCCAGTCTTCAGATCCTTGACTCCGCATTGATACTGCCTGAAGCCCGTGGTATCGAGTGAATAGATGAGGAGGTTCCCATCATCGCTCACTTCGTAGAGGCCGAGTCCGAGGAATTTGTGGCCTTTCGCCAGTTCATTAAGATCGAGCGTAATCTCCTCAGGGCTCTCCATCGAACCCTTCTTCCTGCAATAAATGGAGTACTGCTTCCCTTCCTCCACGCGGCTATAGTACCAATATCCTCCCAATAAGTACGGGACGCTCAAATCGGTTTGTTTGATCCGACCGAGAATCTCCTTATACAACGTCTGCTCAAACCCTTCGATGTTCTTCGTCATCGCCTCCGTATAGCGGTTTTCCGCGTCAAGGTATGCGATAACCTCCGGGTTCTCTTTGTCCCTGAGCCAGTAATAGTTGTCGATCCGGACATCGTTGTGGATCGTATCCACCCTGGCGATTCTTTTCGCTGCCGGAGGCGTCAAGGAGGTTGAGCTGGATTGAGCCTGAGTTGATTGATCGATCATGGCGCAAAAAATGGCTATGGATATGAAGGTTTTCATGGAATTCGAGTGCCTCCCTAGGCGGGCCGAAATGGTTGGTGAAGGGCTCGCTAACGCCAGATAATGTATGGGATGGAGAATTGAATGTCAATTGATCACATCGGCACGGGTCAGCCATCCCTGCAGAGCGTAATTCGCAGCCAAAGTAACCCCGGTATTCCCTTCAGAACAGCATCTCCCCCGTGTCGACGCGTCACTCATCCCAAGGGAAGGCTCATTCGTCACAGGCTTCCAACTCCTACGACCGAAGAGCGTCTTAGGGGAAGAAGACAGATTGATTGGACCAGGCCATGAGATTCTGAAGAACCTGGGACCAGAAGCGACAGATTCACATTCTTTCCCACAACCCATTAACCCGGAGGAATTATGAAACGGTCGGTATTGGTCACTTTGGCCCTCGTGCTCGCCGTGGCCCTCACGACGTCTGCTTTTGCTCGCACAGACAAACAAGTGAGCAAACCAGCTTTTCAGATGGAAGTAGTGGAAGCCAACCTGGTCATCGGAGTAAATTCGAGCAATTTTGGATTGCGTGTCAGCGCAGCAAATATGCTGGGTGACATCAAAAGTCCCAATGGGGTCTTTGCCCTGATGCAGATGCTGAGAAATGAGACCGACGAGCGCGGCAGAATAGTTGCGGCCCTGGCTCTTATCAAGATCGGTGACCCTGTCGGTATCTATGCGGTCAAGCAGACAGGCCGGCTGGACGGCAACGATCGCGTGCGGAAACTCTGCGCATTGTTCTATCAGGAGTACCAACAGCAAGAGAACATCTGAGAAACACCGTCCTGGACAACCGGGATGGTTGTGGGAAGAAGGAAAGCCGTTGCGGCTGGAGTCGCAGCGGCTTTCTTATGTACACGAGCAGACAGAACGCAGACTACTGCAGACAGATACCAGCGAATACCCTGCTACTTCGTATTCTCGTCAATCCAGTCCAGCACCGTCTTGTACCAAAGTTCGGCATTAGCAGGCTTTGCGACAAAGTGCCCCTCGTCAGGGAAATACAACATCTTCGACTTGATGCCCTGCCGCTGCAGTGCGGTGAACAACTGGAAACCTTCACTGACGTCCAGCCTGAAATCCATCTGCCCGTGAACAACGAGCATGGGAGTCTTGAACTGATTGACAAACGCCATCGGCGACCATTTGTCATACAGCTCAGGGTTCTTGTACGGTGAACCGCCAAGCTCCCATTCCGGGAACCAGAGTTCTTCCGTGGTCCCGTACATGCTTTTCGGATTGAAGACGCCATCGTGTGACACCAGGCAGCGGAACCGGTCTGTGTGCCCTTCGATCCAGTTGATCATGTAACCGCCGTACGATGCGCCTGCAGCGGCCATGCGCTTCCCATCGATGAATGGACAGGTTTTCAGTACGTGGTCGAGCCCCTTCATCAGGTCTTCGTACGCTTTCCCTCCCCAGTCCCGGCTTATCTCGTCGGTGAACTGCTGTCCGTACCCCGTGCTTCCGCGCGGATTGATCAAGACGGCAACGTAGCCGCGTGATGCAAACATCTGGGCGTTCCAACGGTAGTGGAACTGGTCACCCCATTGTCCCTGAGGTCCGCCGTGGATCAGGAAGATCATGGGATACTTTTTCGAGGCATCGAACGCCGGGGGCTTCACCAGGAACCCGTGCACTTTTGTGCCGCCGGCTCCTTCAAACCAGAAATCCTCCTTCGGATTCATCTCAATCGGGCCGAGCTTGCTGTCATTGATCCCCGTGATGTTCTTCATGTTCTTCCCATCCGCATCGATCCGGTATATCTCCACAGGCTGGTTGATAGATTCGCGTGAAAACACGAGCGACTTCCCTCCGGCTTGCATCCTCAGATCATGGTTGTAGCCTTTCCCGAGAAGTGACTCGATCTTCTTTCCGGCGATGGTCATTCTGAAGATGGACTCGTTGCTCTTGTCATCGGCATTGAAATAGATGACCTTTGAATCCGGAGACCAGACCACGTCATTGAGACTGTAGTCGAACATTTCGGTTAGGTTTGTCCTCTTGCCTGTAGAACGCTCGTAGAGAACCAACTGCTTTTGATCGGCTTCGAAACCAGCCCGTTTCATCTGAAGATATGCGATATACCTGCCGTCGGGCGAATACAGGGGCTGGGAATCGTTGCCGGCGTTGTCAGTGATCTTCCTTGCGTCTCCGCCCGTAACCGGGACAACGAAAATGTCGTTGTTGGTGCTGATGGCAATGTCCCGATCCGTATTCCTCTCAAACGCGATTTCCTTGCTGTCCGGGGACCAGGCATAGGACCAGTTGCCTCCCAGATCGATCGGCGGAGAATCGAAGTCTCCCGGCGTGATGTCTTTCGCCTCTCCACCGGCCGACGCGATAACGAACAAGTGACTGCGCATCCCGTCTTTCCACGAATTCCAGACCCGATATGGAAGTTTGTCGAAGATCTTTGCCTTCACTTTGCTCTTTTCCGCTTCTTCCATCCGCGTCTTGTTGCAGTCATCGTTTGGGCAATCCGGATACACCGTTGAGGAGAAGGCAAACCACATGCCGTCGGGGGAAACCTGCAGGTCTGATGCTCCCGTGGATATGGTCGATACCTTGCGTGCCTCGCCTCCGGTCGCCGGAACAACCCAGATCTGGGCTTCTCCGTCGCGGGTAGATACAAAGGCGAGTGATTTGCCGTCAGGCAGCCAGCGTGGCGTATTGTTCGCCCCCTTCGCATTTGTGAGCTGTTGGACTGATCCTCCATCGACCGGGACAAGGTAGATATTGCTGTTCGACTTGTTCTCCAGCTTGTTCTGGTAGGTCACGACGAACGCGACGGTTCTTCCGTCAGGAGAAACCTGAGGGTCGGTGACCCGGCCGAGGCTGATAAATTCATCAAACAGGATGGAGTGTTTCGTCTGCGCGTGGACGAGAACAATCGGAATCAGGACAGCACATAGGATGGCGATACGTCTCATGGAAATCCTCCGGGAGGAGATTTGTGAATGAACAAGGGGTCTGGTCAAGCTCGGGTGACGGTCAAACAACTTCATCATTCAACATTCCTTGATCGGTGTTGAGCATTCACTGGTTCTGATGATCTGGGGAATTTCGAATGTCGAACATTCGATTATTGAACGCAGAAGTCCTTTGGGGAGCAACGGGTCTCTATCGTCCGAACAGGAACGTCAAGGGGCGCCACAGCCGGTGAGCCCAGGCCTGCTCGTTGTGCAGTGCGCCTTGTGCGACAAAGTACTCGAAGTTCTTGCCGGACTCGTATCCGTTCTTCTGAAGGAACGCAGCGAGAGCCTCATTGCCGGGGAGCAAGGACCTCTCGAGCTCACCGACGTCCATATAGATGCGCAGGTGCTTGCTCAATTGGTTTTCGTTGAAACTTTCTTCCAGGTCTTTTTCGCCAATTCCGAATCCTACTGACGACGAGAGACAGGCCGCTTCGGAAAACACGGCCGGATACCACAAGACAAACAACATGGAAACCAATCCACCCATCGAAGAACCCATCACCGCAGTGTTCTCACGGGAGGGTTTGGTACGATACCGGGAGTCGATGAAAGGTTTCACACGATCGACGACAAATCTGGCATATTTCCGACCCAGCTCAGTATCCGCATACTCCTTCATGCGATCGGGAGTGCTATTGATACCGACGATGATAATGTCTTCGATTGCATGCGCCCGGATCAGACTGTCCGCAACTTCGTCAGCCCGCCAGTCAAATCCTATGAACGACGTCGCGGGATCAAAGACGTTCTGTCCGTCATGCATGTAGAGGACCGGATATCGTTTCACGGGTTCCCTTCTGTACGACGGAGGAAGCCACACGAGAATATCGCGGGCAAAATTCAATCCCTCCCCTTTCAGGGAACGATGATACCGGACTGTGCCGGTGACACCGCCTGCCAGCGTACGGTTCTTGCGGGATTGAGAGAGATCATTCCAGGTCACAGGGGCCAGCGTAATCACGGTGTCGGAAGATATCTTGACAACCGTATTCTGGGGAATGGCGCCGTCGACATAGAGGGCCTCAGAGCTCCAACTGCCACGTGTAATTTTGAACTCGAGCACACTTCCAACTGGCGCATCGGTGGAATAGATCCACAACCGAGCGTTCTCCCTGATCAAGAGTACTTTTCCCGGGTCCCAGTTTCCCAGCGCGGGAGAATTCCCCGCAATGAAAATCTTCGCATCACGCGGTGTAGACGCGGGTGGGACAACCCGCACCGAAACCTTCATATCCTGTGCGAGACCCCAGCCCACAGCGGCCAAGAGAAGCACGACGAGGAGAAAGGGTCTGGGCACTGTTTCCATCGGCCGCATCGGCTCTTCAGTGTTCATCCATTCACTAGAGGACATCCCAAAAACACTTCGAAAAGAAGAGAATTTCTCGCAAAGCCCCACCAGACCGCATGGCGGGCTGGCGCAAAGACAGGAAACTCCAACTCAAATTCTTGGCGTTGCGGCCTTCGCGACTTTGCGTGAGTATTTTCGAGATAGGTTCTAATCACTGTGTCCTGTTCACTATCTTCTAAACCCATCCCCGAAGCTTACACGCTTCTGCAACACGGGCAACACTCACCACCATCGCTGCAAGGCGCGGATGGACTTTCTTCTCCTTGATCGCCTCCTGCACGGTCAGGTACGCCCTCGAAATTTTCTCGTCGAGCCGCTGATGGACGGTTTTCTCGTCCCAGAAGTACGAATACTTGTCCTGAACCATCTCAAAATAGGAGACCGTAACTCCTCCCGCGCTTGCGAGGATATCCGGGATCACGTGCACTCCTTTTTCGTGCAGGATAAGATCAGCCTCCGGCGTGGTCGGGCCATTAGCCAACTCACAAATGATTCGAGCTTTGATAGAAGCCGCGTTTTCATCATTGATGGAGTTTTCCAGCGCCGCCGGATACAGGACCTGTACGTCAAGTTCGACGATGGAGTCGCGCGGGATGGACTTCGCTCCCGGAAATCCGACAACAGAACCGGTCTTGAGCTTATGCATGACGAGTTCCTTGGGATTCAAGCCATCGACATTGGAAATGCCTCCCCGCGAATCGCAGACCGCGACCAGCTTCCCGCCGCCCAGCAGCTCCTGGTGTAACAATGCAGCCCTCTGGCCGGCATTGCCGAAGCCCTGGATCGCGAACGCCCCATGCGGATCGACGCCGAGCACCTTGCATGCCTCCCTCACGCTGATGACACCTCCGCGCGCCGTGGCGTCACGTCGTCCTTCTGTTCCCCCGATCTGCATCGGTTTATCCGTCAGTACGCCGGGCTGATGAATATTGAGAATCGTCTCATACTCATCCATCATCCACGCCATCGTCTGTGGATTCGTATATACGTCAGGGGCCGGAATATCCTTGTCGACTCCAATATGCGGGGCCACTGCCCGCACATACCCGCGTGCCACGTTTTCGAGTTCACGATCCGACATATGCCTTGGATCGCAGACCACGCCCCCCTTTCCGCCGCCGAGCGGCAGATCAAGCACGGCCGTTTTCCACGTCATCCATCCCGCGAGAGCCCGGATGGTATCGACCGTCTCGTCCGGGTGGAAGCGAATTCCTCCCTTCGCCGGACCACGGGCATAGTTGTATTGTATCCTGTATCCGTGGAAGATCTTCACCTCGCCGTTGTCCATCTTGACAGGCATGGTGAATTTGAATTCGCGCTGCGGCCAAAGAAGCAGGTCGCTCGTCGCTTTGTCCAGGTTCAGGATCCTCGCAGCTTCGAGGACCTGCTGTTGTTCGACTCCAAACGAATTATAGGATGTCATTTCTTGTCGTCCTTCGATGGTGACGTGTCATCCGGCTTCCCCCCCTGCTCCTCGTCGGTCGCGTCGATCACGATCCGATACCAACAGTTCCTGCACATCAGGGCCCGATCAACTCCCAGCAGCACCTGCTGCCATGGGCTCAGATGGGCGCCGCAGTGAGGGCACACATCAACTGCTTTTGATCCCGATTGACCACTTGTCTTAGTCATGCTCCGCCTCTGGTTTCAAGATGACTCCCTTGCTCTGGTGGCCGTTGATTTTGATAACGAGAGGTTTTTCAAATCGAACGAGTTTAGTGAACTTCAACTTCTCGATTGGTTTCTGGCTCAGCAGCCAATCCCAATCGAGAAGACCTTTGTTGTTGTGCGGATCGATTGTAAAATAGCCTATCATGAACGAGGTGATGTTCTGAAAGAAATGCGAGCCCTGCGAGGGGGCCACAGACATTTCCTGGAACCCGGTCTCGACAATTGCACGGGCACCTGCGATCTGCTCCCACGTAACCGGGATTCCCAGCCAGTCATCCATGGATCCCCAGCGCCCGATTCCAATCAGAAGATACGGACGCTGCTCAGCGATCAGCCGGCTGTTCATAATACTGACTTCCTTTGCCACTTCGCGCGATTGCGAACGATCGAACAACTCGATGTCGACAAAGACAATATCCTGGATATCTTCGATCAGCCCGTTCCCAAGAACCTGAGTGCTCTCGCAGATGAGCTGGGCCGGCTTGAATTCCTCCACGTTGAGCTCCTCCGGCTCCCTGTGAACGACGAGCGGCCTCATTTGGAGCAAGGCGAATTCATTCGGACCCGCATTGCGTCCGGACATAACCATCGCGAATTCGATCTCCACCGGCGTTCCCATGCCCCATGTCCCCATATCGAGCAACAATTCAAGAATCTGGGGGAGATGGAGCGATCGGTTGCGGAGGATCGGTCCAAACGTCACCACGCGCGATCCGCTTCTTCCAAGACCGTCTGTGATGACGTCACTTTCCGGCGAGTATGTAGCCCCGACGTATGCCATCGTGCCATCCCGCTCAGCGACGTCCAGACCATATTTCTGCACGTGGACGTCATGCGTTTCAAATCCAAAATCCGAATGGGCGTCCAATTGAAGCGCAAAGAAATCTTTCTGGGAACTGTTCAGGGTTTCTTCGACGGAATAGAATTGAATGACGTCGTTTGGATACTTGGGGCAGAAACGGACGGTATTGCCGCCATCGACTACAGTCTTCCCGAGTCCGAGGGCCGCCGAGACGATTCCATCGGACGATTTCTGGGGAGCGAGCGGATAGAAGTTGTATGATTTCGCAACGCCCGAAATATCCGGGTAGAAGCGGTTTTCATGCTCCGACCCTGCCAGTCTCTGGACGATTACTGCCATCTTCTCTTCTTCAAGGCGGTACGTCGTAATCTTGATATAGTCTTTCGCGCTCTGGTAAAAGGTCGACGCGTAGACCCGCTTGATGCTGTTGATCACATCGTTGAGGCGGATGAGAGGATTCGGATTGTTGTTCGGGATCATGTACGTTTCATAGACCCCGGCAAACGGATGGTATTGAGAGTCCTCCAGCAGGCTTGAAGAACGGACTGCGATGGGCGAACGCACGATGTCCAGAAATGCCGCAAGCTCACCCAGCACTGCTTCCGGGAACCTGCTCGCCTCGACAAACCTCTTTGTAATCTCTTTGTCGTCCGTGCAGTTCATCGCGAACTTCCGCAGATTGTTGTCGGTCAGGAACTCATCGAAGACATCCGTGCCGATGACCACGGCTGCAGGGACGTAAATCTGCACATTGTCGAACCGGTTGCGGACCTTGTAGTCGTTGATCAAGGTGTTGACAAATCCCAGCCCCCTCGCCTTGCCACCAAGCGAACCGCCCCCGATGCGGGCAAAGCTGCTCGCCGGATCGAATGACTCCTTGACGAAGTCCGCAATGATTCCGCGCTGACGGATATTCCTGTAGTGGTTGAGCGATCGTATGAGATCCTGCCTCAGTCCTTCAACGGTATCATAATCCGAGACCTTTCGAGGCCTCAACTGATGGGCGAGCCAGAATTCCGTTCTTGCCTTCAGCCAGTTGGAGAAGTGATTGCGCTCCGCGTGATACCGGACGCTCGCCTCCGGGACGATCGTCAGCTGTTCTTCGAGGCTCTTGAGGTCATTCGCACGCCCGACTTCGACCCCTTCCGGAGTACGGAATACGAAATCACCGAAGCTGAAGTACTGGATCATGAATTTTCTCAGCTCGTTCAGCAGGAGCGGAGAGTCTTTGACAAGGAACGCTGCACCCCGGGCATGCGCCAGGGACTCATTTTCCGGCATGTTCGACAGCAGAAGGATAGGCAGGTCGGGCTGACGATCCTTGACTCCCCTGGCAAACGCGAGTCCGGCCCTCGGATCCTGCACCCCGCCGCGGGGAAAATCAATGTCCGAGATGATACCCAGCATATATTCACTGTATCGAACGTAGTAATCCCAAGCCTCCTCATACGTGGAGCAAAGGAGGATCTTCGGCCGCGCCCTCATCCGGAGAAACTTATGCGTCAGATTGATCCCTTCGGAAATGAGCGCCTGGGACTGCTTCAGAATCTCTGTGTAGATACTGGGGAGAAACGACGAATAGTATTTGACGCTGTCTTCGATGACGATAATAGTCTGCACACCGACCATGCGCGTGTCATGGTCGACATTGATCTTGTCTTCGATGGACTTGATGATGGCGATAATGATGCGGAAATCCCCCTGCCAGATGAACACTTTCTCGAACATCGAGGTGTCATGGTTCATCAGCAGGTACTTGAGCTCCCGGTTGTCGTGGGTCAGCAGGACAATCGGGATGTTGATGCCCGCCTCCTTCACCATGCGCGCGAAATCGATCGCGTGCATGTCGTCGATATGGAGCGTCGTGATGATGAGGTCAAACCGTCTCTCTTCCTTTGCAAGCGCGAGAGCCTCATATCCGCTGGAGACGCGCGTCAATTCGGGTGAGTGACTGAGGTTGAATCCCTGGTATTCATTCCGGATGAGCTCGTAGAGCCTTCCATCCTCTTCAAAGAGGTAAAGATCATAGAGGCTCGAGACCAGCAGGACATCCCGAATCCGGAGCCGCATGAGATTCTGGAATCCCTGGAAGCGGTCTCCGTAGCCGTGCTCGACCCAGAGTGTATCGGAGGTAGATTTCAGCTCATCAAATTCTGTCTTCACGGAGCTCTCGGTCGGAATAGGTGATACCAAGTATCTCAAGGACTGTCACGCGAAGGCCCCATGACGCAAAGAAAGGAAATAGGTGAAGATTGCCAGCGGCTATGCGTCGAGGCGTGAAACTGCTGTTCCTGCGACAGCTGTTTCCGAGATAGGTGTATGGAGACTACCGGAGAGACGGAGGCATCTCCGCCTCTCCGTCGTCACGTTCATTCTACCGCAAACAGGGTGTTACACGACTCCCTGATCCATCATTGCATCTGCAACTTTCAGGAAACCGCCGATATTGGCGCCGTTGACATAATTGCCCGGCGTGCCGAACCGCTCGGCGCTCTGCACACAGGTCGAGTGAATGCTGTGCATGATCATGCGCAAACGATTGTCGACTTCTTCGCGGGTCCAGGACAGGCGCATGCTATTCTGCGACATTTCCAGCCCTGATGTGGCCACACCACCTGCGTTCGCGGCCTTGCCGGGACCGTACAGGATCTTCGCGTCGAGAAACAGTTTCACGCCGTCAATCGTCGTCGGCATGTTCGCGCCCTCACTGACCACATACACGCCGTTCCGGATGAGGTTCTGCGCATCCTTGCCGTTGATCTCATTTTGCGTCGCGCTCGGGAAGGCGCAATCCGCCTTGTGGTTCCAGAGAGGATTGCTGTCCATCTTCGCATCCAGCGGCGTATAGACTGAGCCCTTGAATTTCTCCGCGTACTCCTGGATCCTTCCGCGGCGGACGTTCTTCAACTCCATGACGTACGCGAGCTTCTCCTTTGTGATTCCGGCCTCATCATAGATATAGCCGTTCGAATCTGACAACGTTACCGCCTTGCCTCCCAGTTGGTTGATTTTCTCGACCGTGTACTGGGCAACGTTTCCGCTCCCGGAAACGAGGCACGTTTTTCCTTCGAGTGTCTTCCCGCGTGTCGTCAGCATTTCAGACGCGAAATACACAGCGCCGTAGCCCGTGGCTTCGGGACGAATGAGCGAACCGCCCCAATTCAGACCCTTCCCCGTCAGGACACCGGTGAATTCGTTTCTAAGCTTCTTGTACTGGCCAAACAAATATCCAATCTCTCTTCCGCCGACTCCGATATCACCTGCGGGGACATCCGTCTCGGGTCCGACATGCCGGAACAGCTCCGACATGAAAGCCTGGCAGAATCGCATGATTTTAAGATCGCTCTTCCCTTTTGGATCGAAATCCGATCCGCCTTTGCCGCCGCCCATCGGGAGCGTCGTCAGACTGTTTTTGAATACCTGCTCGAAGGCAAGGAACTTCAATATGCCGAGAGTCACGGAAGGATGGAATCGCAGACCTCCCTTGTAGGGTCCGATTGCGCTGTTCATCTGAATTCTGTAACCGCGATTGATCTGCACCTCGCCCTGATCGTCAACCCACGCGACGCGGAATGTGATCACTCGCTCAGGTTCAATAATGCGCTCAAGTATCTTCGCCGTGCGATATTCGGGATGCCTCTCAAAGACCAACGCGAGCGATTCCACGACCTCCTGAACCGCCTGGTGAAACTCCGGCTGGGCCGGGTTCTTCGCTTTTACTTCAGCCATCAGATCTTTTACATAATCAGACATAAAACCCTCCTGATAGATGTGTGGTATTGCGATTGTCCTGCTATGCAACGGTAATGCATATGAGGAACGAGGACTTAGGTGATAGAACGAACGAAACGAATTATGTACTCTCAAGAAGCGATTATCAGAGCGCCAACCACTGCGTCAGACAAATCATGATTTCTTAGGTTTGAGAATAATCCCCATGTTTTTGTGACCGTTGATCCGAACGGTAATCGGATCTTCAAACCGAAGATGACGAATATATGACATTTCCTCGACGGCTGGCTGTTTCGAAAGCCAATCCCAATCGATAAACCCGAGATTGCTGAACGAGTTGACCGTGAAATAGCCAATCCGGAACGACGTGATATTCTGGAAGAAATGAGATCCCTGCGAAGGTGTGACGTTGAAATCCTTGAATCCTGACTCCACAATGACACTCGCACCTGAGATCTGGTCCCACGTGACGGGAATCCCCAGCCAAGGGTCAAGGCTTCCCCACCGTCCAACGCCGATGAGCACGTATGGGATCTTGAGTCCCGTGAGCTTTGCGTTGATCGCGCTGAGCTCAGTGGCCACATCGCGGCTCTTCGCCCTATCGAAGCGGTCGATATCAACAACGACGACGTCATGCAGATTCGTGATGGCCCCGTTGCCGAGCACCTGCCTGCTCTGACAGATCACATCTTCCTGCGCGATGTTGTCGACATTCAGCTCTTCTGCCTCAAGACTCAGGACGAGCGGACGGATTTGCAGGAGCGCAAACTCCTTGGGCTTGCCGTCGGGCACACTCATGTTGACGGCGAACTCTATCTCCACATGCGTCCCCATGCCCCACGTGCCCATGTCGAGTATCAGTTCAAGAATCTCGGCAAGAGGGAATATCTTGTGTTTGAGGATGGGGGCAAAGGTCACGACCCGTTTGCCGCTCCGCGACACGCCGTCGTATACCGAGTCGTTCTCCGACGAGTAGGTGGACCCGACGTAGAACAAGGTCTGGTCTTCCTCCGCCTTGCTCAGGTCATACCGCTGCACAAAGACATCCGGTGATTCATCCTGCTTGTGATCGAAGCCGCCATCCAGGTCGAGTGCAAGGAATTCCTGCTGCGCATTGCGGATCGTTTCTGTTGTCGAGAAAAACTGCAGGAGATGTCGGGGATACTTCGGGCAGAAACGAACTGCATTTCCGCCATCGACGACCATTTTTCCGAGACCCAGAGCGACATGGACGATTCCATCGGAAGAATCCTGGGGAGGCACCGGATAGAAATTGTACGACTTGGCGACACCAGCGAAGGCAGGATAGAACCGGTTGTGGTGTCGTGACCCCACCATGCGCTGTATGATCACCGCCATTTTCTCTTCCGCCAACTGGTAGGCGGTTGCCTTCATGTAGTCTTTAGCGCTGTGCGAGAACGTCGAAGCGTACACAAGCTTGATGCTCTGAAGCAACTCCCGGAGCCGGATGGCAGGATCCGGGTTGTTGTTCGGGATCATGAACGTTTCATAGACTCCTGCGAACGGCTGATATTGTGAGTCTTCCAAGAGGCTTGACGAGCGGACGGCAAGGGGTTCGTGATTAATCTCCAGGAATTCGGTCAGTTTCTGGACGATATCCTCCGGGAAATGAGGCGCATCGAGGAACCGCTTGTTGAGTTCATTATCATCAGTGGCATGCAGTGCAAACTGCTCAAGATCATTGCGCTCGAGAAACCTGTCAAACACATCCGTCGCGATCACGACTGCCGACGGGACAGAGATTTCGACGTTTTCGAATTTCTGGTCGATGTGGTAGTTTGTGATGAGGGTGTTGATGAATCCAAGCCCGCGCGCCTTCCCCCCCAGCGAACCGAGGCCCATCCTCGCAAAACTCCCCTTCACATCGTACGATTCTTTGTGAAACTCGGTGATCACCCCCCGCTGTTGAATTTCCCGGTAAAACCCCAGTGAATTGATGAGTTCATTCCTGAGGCCGTCGATGGAATCAAAATCTGTGATTTTTCGCGGTCTCAGCCGGTGGGCGAGCCAGAATTCCGTCCTTGCTTTCAGCCAGTTGGAAAAGTGATTGCGCTCGGCATGCAGGAGAATGCTCTCGTCGGGCACGACGTGAAGTTGCTCTTCCAGCGTTTTCAAGTTGTGAGCCCGGCCGACCTCGTTGCCATCGCGCGTCCGGAACACAAAGTCGCCAAAGCCGAAGTTGTTCAGCATGAAATCGCGCAGCTCCTGCCTCAACCTCGGAGATGTCTTCTGAACGAACGAGATTCCGATCTCCCGGGCCCGTTCTGCGAATTCCGCATTGCTGCTCTGGAGAAGAATCGGTATGTCCTCGTGCCGCTCACGGACCATCCTGGCAAAGGTGAATCCGGCCTCCGGGTCCTTGACCCCGCCCCGCTTGAAGTTGATATCGGAGATGATGCCAAGGATGAAATCCTGGTACTTTTCGTAGTACGCCCACGCTTCCTCAAACGTCGTGCAGAGCAGAATCTTCGGGCGGGCCCGCATCCGGAGGAACTTGTGTGTGAGATTTACCCCCTCCGACAGCAGCCGTTTGGATTGGTTCAGGATCTCCGTGTAGATGACAGGGAGATACGAGGAGTAGAAACTGACGTTGTCTTCGACGAGGATGATCGACTGGACTCCGACCGCCTGCGTGTCGCTTTCGACGTTCATCCGATCTTCGACATACTTGATAATACCAAGCAGAAGATGATAATCCCCCTGCCAAATGAAAATACGGTCGAAAATCGAGGCGTCATAATTCGTCACCAGTTCCTTGCGCTCACGGTTGTCATACGCGAGCAAAATAATCGGAACATTGATCCCTGCCTGACGCGCCATCTTCGCAAACTTGATGACGTGCATGTCCTCGATGTGCAGGGTAGCGATGATGAGATCAAAGCGCTGCTCCGTCAAAGCGAGTTCGACGGCCTCTGATCCGCTGGTAACGTGAGTGATGTCGGGAGTCTGACTGAGGTTGAGGGCCTGGAATTCCTGGCGGATGAGCTCATAGAGCCG
This sequence comes from Ignavibacteriales bacterium, assembly GCA_026390595.1. NCBI lineage: Bacteria > Pseudomonadati > Ignavibacteriota > Ignavibacteria > Ignavibacteriales > Ignavibacteriales bacterium. The sequence goes on along the minus strand of JAPLFQ010000019.1, from coordinate 42,809 downwards.
GCCGTCTTCTTCGAAGAGGTACTGGTCGTACAGACTCGAGACAAGAAGGATGTCCCGGATCTTGAACCGCATCAGTTTCTGAAACGACTTGACGCGGGTGTCAAAATAGTCAAGACCCTTGATCGGGTCCAAGGCTTTTATGGCTGACAACAACATGACCTCTGGTTAAACGATACAGTTTGTGTAGGCGGAGAGGCATCGGATCGGTTCTCCCCACAAAAGAAAAGGCGTAACGACCCTTAGGACGAGTCTCATACAGTCAATGCTGTGAAAGAACCCAAGAGTTGTACGCCTTTTCTCCGCGAGCGGTCATTCGAGAGTCACACCGCTCTCCTGCTGACATTGCAGGTGTTTCCCGCAGATTGCATGCTGCTGCGCTAGACCAATCCCTGGTCCATCATCGCATCCGCCACCTTGAGGAAGCCGGCAATGTTCGCACCGTTCATATAGTTGCCCGGTGTGCCGTACTTCTCGGCCGTCTCAAGGCATGTGCGGTGAATGTTCTTCATGATCTGATGCAACCGCTGGTCAACTTCCTCCCTGGGCCAGGGCAGGCGCATGCTGTTCTGGCTCATTTCAAGTCCCGAAGTGGCAACACCGCCGGCGTTCGATGCCTTGCCCGGCGAGTAGAGCACCTTCGCGTCAAGAAGGATCTTGATGGCGGCGACTGTCGTCGGCATGTTCGCGCCTTCACAGACACACAGGCAGCCGTTTTTCACCAGCTCTTTTGCGTCTTCCACGTCCAGCTCGTTCTGCGTTGCGCACGGCAAGGCGACATCCGCTTTCACAACCCAGGGTCTCTTGCCGGGGAAGAATTCGACTTTGAACTTGTCCGCGTAGTCTTTCACCCGGTCGTTGGCGCTGGAGCGCAGTTGAAGCATGTAGTCAACTTTCTCCCCCTTCACGCCTTCTTTGTCGTACACGTATCCGTCGGGTCCTGAGAGCGTTACAACCTTGCCCCCCAGTTCATTGACTTTCAAGACCGCTCCCCACGCGACGTTGCCGAAGCCGGACACTGCAACCGTCTTGCCGGCAAACGATTGACCCTTCGTTTTCAACATCTCTTCTGCGAAGTACACGACACCGAAACCGGTCGCCTCAGGGCGAATCAACGAGCCGCCCCAGTTGGTCCCCTTCCCTGTAAGCACGCCGGTGAATTCCTTCGTCAGGCGTTTCCATTGGCCGAACATAAATCCTATTTCCCTGCCTCCGACGCCGATGTCGCCCGCGGGCACATCCACGTCCGCGCCAATATGACGGAAGAGTTCCGTCATGAAGCTTTGGCAGAAACGCATGACTTCGTGGTCGCTCTTTCCTTTCGGATCGAAGTCAGATCCTCCCTTGCCTCCGCCCATGGGAAGTGAGGTGAGGCTGTTCTTGAACACCTGCTCGAATCCAAGGAACTTCAGTATGCCGAGATTCACCGACGGGTGAAACCGAAGACCGCCCTTGTACGGTCCGATCGCGCTGTTCATCTGGACTCTGAATCCGCGATTGACGTGAATCTCCCCCTGGTCGTCCATCCACGGAACGCGGAACATCACGACGCGCTCGGGCTCAACCATGCGTTCGAGAATCTTCGCTGACTTATACTCCGGATGTCGTTCAAGTACTATTTCAAGTGACTCAAGAACTTCCATGACTGCTTGATGAAACTCCGGCTCCGAAGGATTCTTCGCCTTTACCTGAGCCAAAACATTTTGCGTATAATCTGACATATCTCCCTCGCAATTTCTTCTATAGGAATGGATCATGGTGCCCGAGTTCAGCCGACGGATCCTCTTCTGCGGCGCGTAACGGTGTGACACCGAAGAAGTGTGCGGTTTCACTTCAACCAAAGCTCGAGCAATAAGTGCTTTCGAATATAATCCCTTTTCCGTGACCGAGCAACATCAAAGGAAATACCGGATAAGTATGCATCAAATGATTGACGCAGCCTCTGCGACTCATCGTTCCCACATTATTTTTTGTTAACCTTCGTGTTGCGAATTTTCAACTCGAACAGTGCGTGCCGAACGCGGGGAAATCTGCCTTCCCAGGTTTGCGAATTTGGATTACTTCCCCGGTCCCGGAACCTGCATAAATATGAAAAGGACGACCCTGTGCGAATCGTCCCTTTGCGACACGATCACGAGATGTGGATCGTCCTTCTCCCCCGGATTTCTATCTCACCAGAACAATTTTCTTCGATGCGACGAACCTCGCTCGTGATTCCATTGACTCTGCAACAAGACAAACGAAATACATGCCGCTCGTTCTATCGCCTGCATCAAACCATGCCTGATGAACGCCAGCCGCATGTTCGCCGTTGACCAACAATGCCACCTCCCTTCCGAGCAAATCGAACACCTTGAGCGTCACCAGGCTGGCAACTGAAAGCTGATAGCTGATCGCTGTTCTTCCATTGAACGGATTTGGAAAAGCCTCGTTCAAGGCATTTCGCGTCGGAGCCTGTTCTGACCCTTTCAGGACAAGAGAGGCCACGTCTGATTGTACTAGAAACCCATTCACGAGCGTGGCCACGCCACCACCGGGCTGCCCATTCGTAATGCTCACGGCTCGAGGGCCCGGTTCTGCTGATCGATCGACGCACAGATTCACGCTGATTTCGGAACCGTTCTTCACAGCGAGCGCTTGCACAGTGACACCCGGCCCAAAATCTGTTGACGTTTCGCCGGCGATAAAATTCTCTCCGGTTAGTGTCACTTGCAGAGATCTGCCGCGGACACACTCGGCGGGAGACACAGCTGTGAGCGCTGGAGATGGGTTCCAAACGGCGAACGCTCCGGCCAGACTCGCAGTACCTCCACCGGGCCCTTTGTTCCGGACGATGACGGGCCTCACTCCCGTTTTGGCGATGACTCCTATCGATATCACCGCCGTCAGCATCTCCGGGCTGTCAATGCGCAGCGCCGTTACCGTAATCCCTGATCCAAAATCCGAAGAACTGATGCCCGACTCGAAACGCGATCCGGTCACCGACACGACATACGTTTTCCCCCTGCAGCCAGCGGAGGGAGAGACACTTGTGACAATCGGAGACGGATTCACGACTGCAAAAGCGCCGCACAGTCTGCATTGTCCTCCACCGGGTTCTGCGGTCGTGAGTGCAACATCTCTGGGTCCCACTTCGGCAGTAGTTGCGATGGCGACACGCACAGTCATGACGGACGAGCTATGCCTCGTCAATGAAGTGATAATGATTCCGTCCCCGAAGCTCGCACGAGTTTCACCTACGGTGAAGTTCATGCCCTCGAGGAGAACATCCAGCGTATCCCCTCTTGCTCCGGCAGACGGAGTCATATGGGCCAACATTGGAGCTGAATTAGCAATGGTGAAAGCGTTCGTCAGTGCCGACGCCCCTCCTCCGGGAGATGGATTGGACACGACGACGGTCCTTTGACCAAGAGCCGCCTCAGCTCCGATGGTGACGGTGCCCCTCATTTCAACGGAACTTTTCACCATGATTGATTTGACTTCAACGTCAGCTCCAACACCTACCTTCGTTGCGCCGGGGATGAAGTTTCTTCCTGTTATGGTGATCTCGAATGCTTGCGATCGGTTTCCGCCGAGCGGCGCAATACTCGCGAGGACGGGAGCAGGATAGACGAGTTCGAGGGCGTTCGGCAGGGATGCAGTGCCGCCCCCGGGCTTTGCATTCGAAACTTGAACAATTTGGCATCCCGCAGCTGCAGTGCGATCGACAGAAATGATCGACACAATCTCCCTCCCCAATGAGTCGATGATTATTGTGCCCACCGCGATTCCCGCCCCAAGGTCAAGTGTCGTCACTCCATCGAGGTATCCCGATCCGTTGAGTTTCAGCGTGATTGTCTCACCGATACACACAGTGCGTGGACTGATTTCCCTGAGAACCGGCGACGGGTTCGTGACGGCGAAAGCTCCGCGAACCAGCCGAGACCCTCCGCCAGGAGCGCAATTCGTGATTTGCACGTCGCGCAAACCAGTCGACGCCAAACGACTGACGGTAATTCCAGCGAACAGGCAATCCGGACTGGTCACCCTGACACTGTCCACGTTAACATCTTCCCCGAATACGAGGGATGTAACCCCTTGTGTGAAGTTTCCTCCATTGACCATGATGGTGAACGTATTTCCCCGGGAACCGGATGTTGCGGAGAGGCTTGTTATGATTGGCACAGGGTTGTTTATCACAAGTGCGCCTGAAAGGCGCGTTGCTCCGCCACCGGGTCCAGGATTCATCAAGGCCACATCCCTGGCACCGCCCCGAATCGATCCGGAAATCGATATCGAAGCCACGAGGCAGGACGATCCGTAAAACTCCATTGAATCCACCCTGATGCCAGCACCAAAATCGAGCCGCGTCAATCCCGGGACATACCCCCCTCCCCGCACAGTGATCCTTTCGCGCGTTCCGCCCACCGCGATTGCAGGCGCGATACTATCAATGCGGGGATGCGGACTTGCCACGATGACTCTTCCCGGCAACGTGACTGTTCCCCCACCGGGGGGATTATTTGTTGCAGTGACGTCTCTCGGCCCAGGAATCGCGGTCATCGCAACCAGCGCGTTGGCGGTGAGCCTGGAACCGCTCCTGACGACAACTGAATCGACCGTCACGCCGTTTCCAATCCTGACAGATGTCACGTCCTGTATGAATCCCGATCCGTCGAGTGTCAACTCTGCTTGCTGACCGACAATGACGGTGTCTGGAGCGAACATTCGGACAATCGGTGACGGGTTCACAATGTTCATTGCGGCGGGAAGCCTGGCGCTCCCTCCTCCCGGAGGAGCATTGACGAGTGCGAGGTCCCTTTCGCCGGTCCTCGCTGAAATGGCGATGTTGATTCTGGCTTTCAGAATCGTAGATGATTCGACAACGAGCGAATCAAGCGTAATCCCTTCCCCCACGTCAAGGCGCGTGGCATCAGCATACAGATCTTTCCCCCTGAGTGATATCCAGGAAGTCTCTCCACGGACAAACGTGATTGGAGAAACAGTGTTGATTAAAGGGGCGGGATTGAGAACAAGGAACCCATTCGGGAAGATGAAAAGCCCTCCCCCCGGAGGCGGGTTTGCCACAGACACATTCCGCATGCCGGGTTGAGCCCCTTGATTCAGGGCAATCGAGACGATGAGTTCAGTCTCCGCCGCGACTCTGGTGTTTCCGACAACGATGCCTTCTCCGAATGAAGCAACCGTAAGACCATTCGCAAATCCGCGCCCGCGCACCACCACCTCTGCCGCACCCCCTCGAAACCCTGATGCCGGGAACATACCGGTGATTACCGGGAATGGATTGAGATGCGGGCGCACTTCAAAACAATTGGCGAGCATTGACGCGCTGCCCGAAGCGTTTGTCACAGTGATATCGCGAACGCCGAGCGGGGCGAAGGGAGAAACGACGATCCCCGCGATGATGTGCGTTGCGGAGATGACGGAGATGGAGGCAACGGTAATGCCGGTCCCGCTGAATGACACGCTGCTTATTCCGGTCACGAACCCCGTCCCCGATACCGATAAGCTTAACGACGAGCCGGATTCCGCGAACGCCGGACTCACAGAACCGATCGTTGGCGTTGGAATCGGTTCGCCGGCCACCCATCGGGAAGCTGACAAGATCGCATCGAGTCTGATTGTATTCTTCGCCGAATCGACAATTCCTCCTTCGTCCCTCCACGTAGCGCCGCCATCACTCGATTTGTACAGTTTCAAATTGGCCTTGATTGCACCGGAGAGATCGCATTCGTTGAAATGGTACCGGAATTCGGCCGCGCTGTTTGCAGAGACTGAGGGTACGACGTCAAAACACCGGCTGATGGTTCTGACACTTTCGATCGACTGCGGACTTGAGGTCTCACGCATCACCGTAATTGTCCCGGTGTACGGTGATGCTGGAGTGATATCAAGCCCGAGGTTTCCAAATGATTCGGTTACGCCGTTCTGCAGTGCTCTGCTGGCCGAGGCCTTCCCTACAACTGATGAACAATCCCGCTCGACAAGGGCAGCTTTCGACCCCACGGTAAGGAGTTGCCTGCCCGTGCACAGATTGCCGGCAACGCAGAAGAGTGTATCTTCGAGAGAAACCGGGCACTCCAACAGGACGCCTGCCGGATTGTTTACCGTGAGGCTTCTGTTGAACGTGAGCGCCGCCGACCCGGCGATCGACTGAACGCTCTGGCCAATCAAGAGTATCGTGCGGTTCGACGGCGTCGAGAGCGAGCCATGGTTTGTAAGATCCGACTGAAATACGAGTCCTCCCTGAACAGCGCCGCTTGTCGAAAGCGCATATTTTCCCGTGCTCAGAACGGAGAATGCCCCAGCGAACGTGTGCGTCCCCTGATTCCCCGAACCAGTCCCACCCCACTCTCCTTCGATCGTCGTCGCACCCTGGACAAGGATTGCACCCGCGAATCCGCTGGTATTCCATTTGACCCCTGTACCGATGGTCAGATTTCCGCTGATGGTCAAAGCGCTGGAACCGGCGGCCGAGCATGTCCACATCCCGCCGCTCGAATCAAAAGCGAGGTTGCCATACGTGCGGCCAGAAAAAGACGAAGCCGGTACCAATGCAGTTCCGCCCCGATAGACGAAGCTGCTTGCACGGGACAGCGCAGCTTTTGAAAGAGGGGTCGATATTCCTGAGGAGGTGTTCTGCACGAATGTGCCGCCGTCATTGACGACCCATCTGGCACTTCCGGAAATGGTCCAGGTCGATCCTTGATTCACCCACGTTCCGTTGATAATCAAGTCGTTCCCCGGACCGTCAGTCAATGTGTGACTGGTCCCAGGCGCAACGACAACCTGCCCGCCTTCCTCCACAACTACCTGATCATACGCGAGCGTGCTCCTGATCGTTACGGAATGCCCGGTTCGCACCGTGACAACACCCGAACTTGAGTCGGGAGGCGGTGCCGGCGTGATCCAGACACCGGCCGCGCATCTGGCCCATGTGGAATCCTTGTGCCAGTCTCCCGAGCGCACCGACCGGTAATCTCCATCGGACCCAGGAGACGTCTGAACTGACGCTGGGAGAATCATCGCGTTGGCGGGAAGAACCAGATTGATTAGGAGGAGAAAGAACATGCGGGGAATTGTTTGCATGGTGTGGGTCATGGCTTTGCTCACGAGGCTTAAGAATGCGGCTGGGTGGAGCGGACACAACTGCGGCGTGACTATTTGAAAGAGGAATCAGTCTTTCCCGCGTGAGTTCTGTATCTTTTCGGGCAGTCAGGGGCGACCTTCGCAATCAAAGTCCCCTGTGACAAGACTGATGAAGTTACTTTGTAGAGATGGGCTCTGCTGTGGGGGAAAAGTACGACAGCAAAACGAGGAGAGCAATTCAAAACGCTTGGCGCGAAAGATGTACAAAGAAATGCCACGCACCTGAGCGGCGCGTGGCATCGTCAGCGGATGTTACTTCACGAGCACTACTTTTCGAGACGCGATGAACCTCTTTGTTGATTCCAGCGATTCGGCATGCATCCGGATGAGGTACACACCGCTTGGCAGATTATCCGCGTGCCACTGGAGCTCGTACAACCCCTTCGCGCGTTGGCCGATTACCAACTCAGCGACGACATTGCCAAGCATGTTGTGCACGTCCAACGTGATTCTGCTGTCCTCAGGGAGACCGAACCCCACCCTCGTCGATGGATTGAACGGGTTCGGATACGCTTCCTGCAGCAGGTATTGGTCCGGAAGGACTCCGTTAGCCACAATGCCAGTGGCGGGGCTCGTCGTCACGTTGAATGCATTCGGCAAACTTGAAGATCCTCCGCCCGGAGCGGCATTGGTGATCGTCACAGCGCGAAGGCCCACAGCCGCCGATGAACTAATCGTGACGCTTGCCTGTAATTCCGTGGGGCTTTTTACGAGGAGGTTGGAAACCGTGATGTCTGTGCCGTAACTGACAGTGGTGATGCCGCTGATGAAATTCGAGCCGGTCACTTTGACAATCAATACGCTTCCCCTTCCGGCGGCGGCAGGTACAACGGAGGCAACCGATGGTGCCGGATTCGTCACAGTAAACGCGGCAGAAAGCGTCGCGGTCCCGCCGCCAGGCGGGCTGTTTGTTACTGTAACATCACGCGCTCCTGCAGCCGCTGCGGCACTGACAGAAAGCATTGCGCTTAATTGTGTGGGATTAATCACAATCACCGAATCCGCCGTGACCTCTGCCCCGAATCCTACCGATGTGATCCCCGCAATGAATTCCGTACCTGCTAATACAACTGAAACCCTCTTTCCTCTGACGCCCGATGTCGGTATGATACCTGCCAACGTCGGGACGGGATTCTGAATCAACTTCCCCACATAGTCCTTTCGTTGGTCAGTCGTTACATTCGTGTGCGAAGTCGAAGTTGGATCGAACGTGTATCCCGCTTTGAGAGGTTTCGTAGTACCGGACCAGCCATAGGTAACAGTCGCTGTATACGCACCAGAAGTGTCTGTTGCCGGATCGCCCGGGAGGCCTGTCATGACAACACCGTTGATCCTCACTCCCGCTGATGTGCGGACGAATCCCGAAATAGTGAACGTGAGCAGAGACGCGGCGTAGTTCGTCGTTTGACTCGCTGCGACGCTGCTGTAGGTAGAGGATAACGGATTGAAAGTGTATCCCGTCTTCGTTGGCGTCACCACTCCCGACCACCCATAATTCACAAACGTCGAATAGAATCCCGTCGAGTCTGTCGATGGGTTCCCGATAAGACCGTTCATCACCACTCCGCCCACGCCCAAACCCGACGCAGTGCGGACATATCCGGAAATTGTGTACGCCTGCAACCAGGAGATGTAATCGTTCGCCTGGTTGCTCGTGACGTTTGTGTAGGTGTTTGACGGCGGACTAAACTCGTAGCCCGCCTTCGTCGGCGTCACAGTGCCCGACCATCCATAGTCGACCGTCGCTGTGTAGTTTCCATCTGCAGTTGTTGTAACACTTACCGGCAACCCTGATATGAGCACACCACCAAGCCCACCGCCACCAACCATGCGGACGCTTCCCGTAATCGTGTATGTTAGCGGCGTTCCCACATAGTTGGTTGACTGATTCGAGATTACGTTGCTGTACGTCGTGGACGGCTGGCTGAACACGTGGCCGGCCTTGGCGGGCGTCACCGTTCCTGACCATCCGTAGTCCACAGATACGGAATAATACCCGTTCGCATCCGTGGAAGGACTCCCCGGCAGCCCGCTCATAAGAACGCCGCCGATGCCCGAGCCCGACGAAGTGCGGACATACCCTGCGACAGAAGTGGTCAGGACGATCCCGACATAGTCAGTCGATCGACTTGATGTGACATTGGTGTAACTTGTTGTGGATGGGCTGATGGCATAACCGGATTTCGCGGGCGTCACTGTCCCCGACCAACCGTAGTCCACCGTACCGGCGTAGAATCCATCCGCGCTTGTGCCCGGACTTCCTGGCAAACCATTCATGACGACGCCACTGATTCCGGCTCCGGCAGCTGTCCGGACATACCCGGAAATCGTAAACGTCAATGCTGTCGCCGTATAGTCGGTCGACTGGTCTGCTGTCACTCCTGAGTAAACACTTGAGGGGGGATTTATCGAATAACCGGCAATCACTGGAGTCACCGTCCCCGACCAGCCATAATCGAGCGTCGCCGTGTAGAAGCCATTCCCATTTGTGCTCGGACTTCCCGGGAGGCCGTTCATCACTACGCCGCTGACTCCTGTTCTCGCTGCCGTCCGCACATATCCCGAGACCAAGATCTTGGCAAACGTAGCGGTATAGTTCGTCGCCTGGTTTCCGGAGACGCTCGCGTAGGCGGTTGAAGGCGGGTCAAACGTGTATCCCGGCTTCACCGGCGTAACGGTCCCTGACCATCCATAGTCTATCGGCGCTGAGTAGTAACCATCCAAGTTCGTGATGGGATTTCCCGGCAGTCCGTTGATAGTTACACCGCTGACGCCCGCATTCGCCGTGGTGCGCACATAACCGCTCACCGTGTATCCAATCGTTGTGCCGGTGTAGTTTTGTGACTGGTCGGCAGTTACATTGGAGTGCGTCACGGAAGGCGGGGTGAAAGTGTATCCAGGTTTTGCCGGAGTTACTGTTCCCGACCACCCGAAACTCACTCCTCCACTATAAAACCCGTCAGAATTCGTGCTCGGAGTTCCCTCCAGTCCATTCAATACCACTCCTGCAATTCCGACGTTTGCCGCGGTTCTGATATATCCCGAAATGTTGTATGCCGAAGGCGCTCCAACGTAGTCGGCAGCTTGATTACCAGTGACGTTCGAGTACGGAGTTGATGAAGGCGCGAATACATAGCCGCTCTTCGATGGCACGACACTCCCCGACCAGCCGTAATCCACCGTCGCAGCATAGTGACCTGTAACGTCTGTCGTCGGATTGCCCGGCAAACCGCTCAGTAGCACACCGCTGATGGCCGCTCCGGTCGCAGTCCGCACCGATCCGGAGATTGAATACATCAGCAACGTCCCTGTGAAGTTGCCGGTTTGGCTCGTCGTAATATTTGTATAGCTGGTCGACGGCGGACTGAATGTATATCCGGACTTCGCCGGGGTCACCGTACCGCTCCATCCATAATCGACCGTGACCGTGTACGCACCGGTGGCATCGGTCGCCGGATTGCCCGGCAACCCATTCAGCACGACGCCGCTGATGCCTGCTCCTGCAGCCGTCCGGACGGTGCCGCTGATGGCATTTGTCAGGAATGTAGCGGCATAATTCGTCACCTGATCGGAAATCACATTGAGGTAATTCGACGATACGGGACTGAACGAGTAGCCCGCTTTTACAGGCGTCACTGTTCCCGACCAACCATAGTTCACCTTCACCGAGTAAGCACCCGTCGCATCGGTTGCCGGATCTCCCGGCAGACCGCTCAGGACTACACCTGAGACGCCAGACTGCGCAGCAGTCCGAATTGCACCGCTGATGGCGTAGGTTAGCAATGTGGCGGTATAGTTCGTAACCTGATCGGTTGTCACGTTGCCGTAGGTCGACGATACTGGGCTGAAGCTATAGCCGGTCTTCGCCGGCGTCACGGTTCCTGACCAGCCGTAGGTCACCACTACTGAGTAAGCGCCCGACGTGTCTGTCGTCGGATTGCCCGGCAAACCGCTGAGGAGGACGCCCGAGATTCCCGTTTGCGCAGAAGTCCGGATCGTCCCGCTGATCTTGCACGAAAGCGGCGTCCCCGTATAATTCGAATTCTGATTGGCTGCGACGCTGCTGTACGTTGTGGAGGACGGACTGAAGCCGTATCCGCTTTTCAATGGAGTCACCGTTCCGAACCAGCCATAGTCCACAGTTGCCCGGTAGTATCCGGAAGTGTCCGTCGTCGGATTTCCGGGCAATCCATTCAGGACAACCCCGCTAATCCCAGTCCTGCCTGAGGTCGTGATGGTGCCAGAAATGGTGTAGGTAGAGAGAGTTCCTGTGTAGTTCGTGGTCTGGCTCGAGTTCACTCCGTTGTAGCTTTTGGAGGCGGGATCGAAAGAGTATCCCGGCTTCGTCGGCGTCACGGTCCCCGACCAACCATATGTAATCGAAGCTGAGTACGCGCCATTTGCATCAGTCGACGGATTTCCGGGAAGACCGCTGAGAACAACACCGGTAATCGAAGCTCCGGCGGATGTACGGACAGAGCCCGAGATCGTATAAGACAGCGATGTGCCGACGTAGTGCGTCACCTGACTTGCGGTCATACCGTTGTATGTTGTAGACACCGGGTTGAAACTGTATCCACTCAACGTAGGAGTGACGGTCCCCTGCCAGCCATAGCTCACAGTGGCCGAATACGCGCCCAACGCGTCCGTCGAAGGATTCCCCGTCAAACCGCTCAGCACTACTCCCGCTATCCCTGCTCCGGCAGAGGTCTTGACTGTGCCGGATATTGTGCACGTGGCAAGAGAACCGGTGTAGTTTGTCGATTGGCTCGATGTCAGATTGCTGTACGTGGAGTTGGAAGGCGAAAACGTGTATCCGGTCTTCGCGGGCGTGACTGTGCCTGACCATCCGTAGCTGACAGCTGCGGAATAGAAGCCGGACGTGTCCGTCGCGGGACTCCCGGGGAAACCACTGAGCGAAACGCCGCTGATCCCCGCCCCGGCCGCTGTGCGAACGTAGCCTGAAACCGTAAACGTCTGTAGCGTTCCGACATAGCTTGTCGATTGACTGCTTGAGACCGAGCGATAGTCCGTGCTGGCCGGTGAGAATGTGTAGCCGCTTTTCGTCGGGGTCACTGTTCCGGTCCAGCCGTAGCTGACACTGGCCGAATAGGCCCCCGAGGCATCGGTGCTCGGATTGCCCGTCAGCCCACTAAGAACAACTCCCGGGATCGCGACCTGCGCAGAGGTCTTGACCGTTCCCGAAATCGTATACGTCTTGAGCGTCCCGGTATAGTCCTTGGATTGATTCCCCGTAATGCCTGAGTACGTCATCGACACCGGCGAGAAATCATAGCCCGTGTAAATCGGCGTGACGGTCCCTGACCAACCCGAGTCCACCACTGCAGAATAGGAGCCGTTCCCGTCGGTCACGGTATTTCCCAGCCCGCTCATCGTCACACCGGTGAGCACAGCCCCAGACGAGCTCTTCACAGTTCCCGAAATCGTGAATTGCCTGTATGCGGTGTAATTGGTCGATTGATCTGAAGCGACGGATGTGTAGATTGTTGCTGTTGGAAGGAAGCGGTAACCAGAGAGAGTAGGCGTAACCGTGCCTGACCAGCCGGCAGTAACCGTGGCATAATATGAGCCATACGGGTTCGTACTGGGATTCCCGGTGAGTCCGCTCATCACGACCCCTCCCAACCCCATCCCGCCCCTCGTCACAGTTCCCGAAATCGAGTAGTTTTGTGCCCCGGTGAAGTCGCACGTTTGATTCGACGTGACGTTTGAAAAGTCTTTTGATGTCGGACTGAAGACGTATCCGCTCAGGGATGGCGTCGCAGTTCCGGACCATCCCGAGTTGACCGTTGCCGAGTACGTGCCGTTGACTGTGGTCACCGGATTCCCGGGCAATCCGTTGATCGTCACGCCGGCGATTGCAGCACCGCCGGGTGTTTTGACAGAGCCCGAGATTGTATATGTAAGCGTGCCAGTGTAGTTTCCAGTCTGGCTACTCGTCACATTTGAGTATGAGACCGAAGCCGGCGTAAACGCGTAGCCTGATTTCGAGGGTGTGACAGTTCCGGACCAGCCGTAGGAGACGGTTGAGGTGTAGTACCCGTCGCTGTTTGTGGTCGGACTGTTGGGTAATCCACTCATCACCACGTAACTGATTGAGCGGTTATTTCCATCCCTTACAAAGCCGGAGATCGCGATTGTCTGGACTGAAGCTTCGTAGCTCGTGCCCTGGGGGGGGGCAGAGACATTGCTATAGGTCGTAGAGACCGGATCGAAGGTGTATCCGGCCTTCGTTGGGGTTACTGTACCGCTCCAGCCATACGTGACAGTATCACTGTAGTAACCGTTGGAGTTGGTGGTCGGGCTGGTTGGGAGTCCGCTCATGGTCACAGCCGAGAGCGCCGATCTGTCCGAGAATCGCGTATAGCCTGAGATAACGAATTTCTGTATAGTACCGGTGTAGTTGGTTGTTTGATTGCTCTGCACACCGTTTGCGTAGGTCGTTGAGGAAGGGGAGAATGCATATCCCGCCAAAGTTGGTGTTACTGGTCCGGTGAAGCCCCAATTCACGGTGGCGGTGTAGAAGCCACTTGCGTCAGTAACGGGACTCCCGGTCAGTCCACTCATCGTCACGCCGCTGATCGCCACTCCTGCGGAGGTCTTTACGGTACCAGAGACGGCGTATGTGAGTTGAGTCGCAACGTAGTCCTGGGAGATATTTGAAGTCACATAATTGTGGACCTTATTAGCTGGACTGAAGGTGTATCCGGCCAGCGCTGGAGTCACAGTCCAGGAAGTGCCGTAATTGACTGTCGTTGCATAGTGGCCGGTCGCGTCGGTGGTTGGATTTCCGGAGAGACCGCTCATCACGACACCGGGGATAGCTGCACCCGTAGAAGTCTTCACGTCACCAGAAATCGAGAACGATTGAATCGTCCCCTGGAAGTTTTGAGTTTGATTAGCCAAGAGGTTGGTGTAAGGCATGGAAGGCGGATTGAATGTGTAACCCGCCTTTGATGGGGTGACGGTAAATGATTGACCGTAATCCATGGACGCGGTGTAGACCCCGGATGAATTGGTCACAGGAGAACCCTTCAGGCCATTCATTGAGACGCCGCTGATGGGAGACTGAGAAGCGTCCATCACGGCGCCGGAGATTGTATATGTGAGGATGGTAGCGGTGTAGGAGGTGATCAAAGACGCACTCTCCCTGACGTAGGACGTCGATGCCGGGCTGAAGGTGTATCCCGCCTTCGAAGGCGTGGCCGTTCCTGAATAAAAAGCCGGGCAGACGACGCTGTAATTGCCAGATGCATCCGTGACTGGATTACCTGGGAGTCCTGATATGGTGACTCCGGCCAATCCCGTGTGCCCGACGAGAACCTGGCCTGAAATCGTGATTGTAGCGAGTGTCCCGTCGGGCTTAGTTTGTTGAGGAGTATCTTGCGAGAAAGCCGCACCAACAGAGAGAAGAAGGGAGACAGCGAGTGCGAGAAACAGTCGAAGGTATTTCACGGCCTCACCCCTCTTGAGAACTGATTGCAGGGAACATGGACCTGTGATTTTTTTTGGCTTCGGAGCTTTTCTGATCGGTCAACTAGCGGTTGGATCACGGGGGTTTCGGTGCAGGATGAGAACCAACGAAAGCGACAAGCTCCCGTGAGAACGCCAACCCCTCAGCGCAATTTTACCGAAGGATACCTCAAATGTCAAGTACAGCGGGATGTGTATTGGTGATGCGGAGTACAGAATAGAAAGTGGCTGTTCGCTGACTGCCTATCCGTTGGCGGGCAGAACTTATGAGCAGCGATTGGTTGTCCGCTGGGACAGGGGTTGCGGGCAAGGGCAGATGGCTGTCCCAAAAGTACTTTCGACCTCTTCGAGTAGGTCAAGATTTCTTCAGTTTCGGAGATTTCGGGATTCTCAACGTGGTCGAAATGGAATTTCGACCTACATTTGGGAAAGCCCCCGCCGCACAGAAGTTGTCAGTGTTTGAAGGCAATTGCTCCAGGTATGACGCCTCCCAGGAATTGCCTGATGCTGGCGCCGTTGGTATCGAGGATGTACACGTCGCCCGGCTGGGCATAGTCCTTGGCGTCTGTCACATAGAGCCGGTCGGTTACATCATCGTACGCGAGACCGTATGCCGTGATCGTGGAAAACGGTGTGCCGCCAACGCTTATAATGGAACCGGTGTAGGAGAATTTGATAACGCCGGTCTTCGCCTGGAAATACCCCACCCCCTTGCTGCTGATCGTCATCCGCCCCGGATGTCCGTAGGTCGCCAGCGGCAGGGTCACTTTCGAGAACACGACATCGTTGTCCGCGTTGATTTTCGAAATCGAACCTGGCGTATCATTCGCCGGTTTGACGTAGTCGCTCCGGCCATCGCACTTCACAATGACTTCGTTGTTCGGCCCGACACCGATCTCGCTTGGACTATCTCCAATGACAATCGTTTTGATGAGTCCACCGGTCGTCGCATTGAGCACGGTGACCGTGCTGTCGTAGCCGAAACCGGAGTTGCAGACATACACCTTGCCGTTCGCCCCCAGGATGCCCATGGGGTACGTTCCAACTTTGATCCGGTCGGTCACGATCTGAAGTGTCGACGGGTTGAATTCTGTGATTGACGAATCGGAAAGATTCGTGACGAACGCTTTTGCATCGTTGAGGATGACGAGCCTGTAGGGATTCCGCTTTCCCGGAAACGTGATCGTCCCGAACGATTTGTTCGTTTCAAGCGAGATCACCTCGATCCGCTGCGAGCCGCTGACGACGATGTACGCCTTTCCGCCGTATAACACGATGTCGTTCCCCGTGTCGCCCAGATTCCGGCCGTTGGCGAGGGCAAACACGTCCTGGTATGCCTTGTTCGAGTCCGGGAGATAGACGGTGAGCGTCGAATTGCCCCGCTGGAAATTGCCTTCGTTCACGATGTACACGCCTGTGGTGCTTGTCGGCGTCGTGCCGGACGGTTCGGCCGGGTTCGACCTGCACCCAAACGAGAAGTGAAGCGACAGAGCAAGAGCGCTGACGGCGAGGGCAACACGGCTCACGAGTATTTTCATTGTCTCAGAGTTCATCATTGGTCACTAGCAGGTTGTTAAAAAAACAGGCACACAAACAATAGTATCGTCAGGCCGAGCGCCTGCCCGCCATTTACAGTCCTACGAGGCAGGCGGGAAGTCGAAGCCTGTTTTTGCATCTTATGACACCTTTCGACTCCGCTCAAGGTGGCGAAACTTCAAATTTCAACAACCTGCTAGAAATCAAGGAGGATCTTCAAGGCGAAGTTCCTCAGCGGCATTGGATAGCTTGGAAAGAGTTCGTACCTCGACTCGAAAAGATTCGTCGCTTCGAACCGGAGATCGGCGTTGAACGGCTCTTCGGTAATCCGGACGGAGACGTTGGCGTCTGTCTTTCCAAACCCGGAAAGCACGAATCTCGGATCGTTGATCTCCGTCGAATACCGGAAACCGGTAAACGTATGATGGACGTTGAGCCGGGTGCGCCCGATGGAGACCGAGCACGAAAGTCCCGCAGTCTCGCTCGGGATGTATGGAAGCTGTTTGTTCAGCGTCTGATCATCGGCCAAGGCGGAGCCGGTTTTCCGTGTATCAAAAATGGAGTAGAAGCCTCTCAGAATCAGCCGATCTTCAAACAAATGCCACGAAGTGATCAGTTCGACGCCGGATGACCGCACATCCTGAAGATTCTTGGGTGACCAGAAGCCCGACTTGTCCGGGCTCCAGACGATCCGGTCATGCGTGCGGATATCGAAGTAATTGACCTCGATCTCCAGCGCACCGATCAGGGAAGGCGAGATCGCCACGCCGGCATCGAAGCTGAGAGACCGCTCAGGCCTGAGGAGAGGATTTCCTCCCCCCTTCCAGTACAAGTCGTCGAACGTCGGCGCCTTGAAACTCTTCGCATAGCTCGCCTTCAATCGCAGACCGGAGGGCCGCCACAATCCCACGTTGATTCCGAGTCTTGGATTGACCGCATCCGAGACGTCGGAGAAATGGTCATACCTGACCGAAGGATAGATGTTAAGTTGATAGACCAACGAGTTCTGGAATTCCACGACGTGATCGGAAGAAACGAAGACACCGGCCTGTTCACGCGTTGAGCCGAGAACTTTGTTGCTCGACACGGAGGAACGCGAATACTCCGCGCCGGCGTCGATCGCTGCAGAAGAACTCAGAAAATACCGCACGTGCGGTGTGAACGCTATCGTCCGGTCATTGTAGACTGCATCATCATTACCATCCGCGACTTCTGCGAGTGGGTTGGAGTATTCTCTTCGCTGTGAGTGAAACAACAAAGGGAATCGTGCCAGAAGCGCCGGAGTGACGGTCCATTCTAGTGTCGCCTGGTTCAGGAACCCCCGGTCAACCAGTCGCCCCATGGCGTAGCTTGCAGCCGTCACGACCGCTCCGGGCGATCCGCGCTCGGCCCAGTCATACATCGAGGATGCACGCAGGTTCAGATTTGGAGAAAGCAGTGCGCCGGCGAGCAGCTGCACCTGGTGCAGAGCATAATCCGAATTCTGCCGGCGGAGCAAATTCGAAGAGATGCCATCGTTGAAATCGAATTCATAGTCCCCTTTTCCTGCTTCGCGCTTTGCAGCCACCTGCATGCCCACGCCGAACAGACTGAAGTCGGTTCCCAGCTGGAAGCCGCTCATGCCGTAGGAGCCGGCGCCCAGCTCGGCCCGCACATCGAGCTTTCCGTCCGGCCGCCGGGTAATGATGTTGATGATGCCGCCAACAGCGTCCGCTCCATACACGGAAGAGAATCCACCCCGAAGCACTTCAACCCGATCGACATTCTGCATCAGGAAGACGCCCAAATCGACCTGGCCATCGAGGACATTGTTGTACCGCTGCCCATCGATGAGAACGAGCGTATGCTCGGCCCCCATTCCCCGGATCGACGACGTCGTCACAGCGCCGGGTCCGCCGTAGGATTTCAGAAAAAGTCCGGGTACTCCTTCGAGAGCGTTTTCGAGGGTACTGCCGTTTGCGCCTAGCAGGTCCGCAGACGTCAGCACCGTCGCGCTCGACGGAAGTTGCTGCACGTTCACCTGCCAACGCGTTGCAGAGACAACGAATTCGGGCATTGTATAGAGGCGGTCGTGCTGACTCTGCGCAAGGCTGTCCGCCGCAGAGTTCTTCACCTGCGAGATCAGCCCGGTGGCAACGACAACAGAGAGGAGCACTATGGAACGTATCAAACGCACAACAAAAAACCCCCAATCCAATTTTCGCGGGACGGGGGCTAAAGAAAGACACAGACGGACATCGATGCCTGATGAGTACCCTCCCGCGAAGGTTACACTCCCGGCACAAAACCGGAAGCGCGCCGCACTGTGTAGAACAGTGCAGCGATGAAGCAGCGTCCTGGCAGGTCTCCTGGCTTTTCCGATCTCCTGACTTGTCTTCCCGCCAACAGCAACGAGGCAGTGACTTCTGGCGTCAGAGATTTTCCTGCACGAGGCAGGATCGGAACTACAGTTGCGGGGCAGCTTCCGAATTTCCAAACCCGGCCTGGACCGGATCGGAGCACGGAATTCCCTTTTCATCCCTTCATCAGTTCATGATGTCGGGACACCAAAACGTTCTATGGAAAAGAACGACACTCGATTACATCTGAAAAGTAGAGAGTTTCGGGATGAGAGTCAAGAGAGACTTCCAATGGTCAATGGATAACGGTCAATTGACAATCAGCCATATCATCACTGGAGTGACTACAAACATCCATGGCTTCCCATTTTTGTGGATGCGCATTATCCAAACCACTCGAGGACATTGAGTTCGCCCTGAAACGGCCAGGCCTCGGGATTCCGACAGAAGCCGGCCCGGACAGGATTCTGTCTAACATATTCCAGCTTCTGTTCGTAGCTCACGCCGTTCCGCACCTGAGTATCCCAGAACGATCTCAGCCAAACTGGTTGCTCTTCACGTCTCGGCCAAAAACGAGACGATAATGATTTCCAGTATTGCACCCAATTCTTCAGGTCGGGGTACTCGGAGCATGACGGAGAGCAAAAAAGATGGATATGATCTGGCATGATCACGTATCGGCCTACCCGCCACAAGTGGGCTTCTCTCCATGCGTCGATGAGCAATCGATGAACATCAGGTTGTGACAGAATCGGCTTTCTGTCTTTTGAACAAACTGTAATGAAGACGATGTTGGGACGGTTGAGGATCTCAACTATCGGCAAATGAATGGGGGTTTTTCGATTTGGCAGCATGGGGTAACATGGGGATGGTCACGAAGGAGTATGACTAAGTACCTTGGAAGGACTTGCTCCCTCACGTCAGGACAGCGCGGTCGCCACGGAGCGTAATGTCCCGTGTTGGAGCGGACCTGCTCCGTCACGTCCGAACAGGGTGGTCACGACAGAGCGTGACCCTAGTATCCAACCGCCGCGCCGTAGCCGCGCGGGTCGGTCGAGCCGTAGAGGAAACCGTTTTTCTGGTCGATCATGATCGCTTCTACGCGGCCAAGCGTTCCACCCCGCGGCCGGACGTTGTATCCTCGCTTCTCGAGGTTCTCGATCACATCCTTTGAAAACCCGAACCGCTCGCTCTGCAGCGTGTCCGGAAGCCACTGGTGGTGAAACCTGGGGGCATCGTTCGCCTCGCCGACATTCATGCGGTGATCGAGGACGTTCATGATCACCTGGAGAACCGATGTGATGATCGTCGATCCTCCCGGGCTGCCGAGAACGAGGTATGGCTTGCCTTCCTTGAGCACAATCGTCGGAGTCATTGCGCTGAGCATGCGCTTGTTCGGCTGAACCGAGTTCGCGAAACCGCCAACAAGGCCGAACTGGTTCGGGACGCCGGGCTTCGCTGCGAAATCATCCATCTCGTTGTTCAAAAAGAAGCCGGCTCCGTCAACGACGATCTTGTTTCCATACCAGCTGTTGATCGTCGTCGTCACCGACACTGCGTTTCCCCACTGATCGACAACGGAGTAATGGGTTGTATGGATCCCTTCTTTCACCGCGATTGCGCCGTGGGAAATTTGCCGGCTTGGCGTCGCTTTCGTCGTGTCAAGAAGCGCCCGCCGCTCAGCGGCATATTCTTTCGAGATGAGCCGGTCAACGGGTACGGGGTAGAAATCTGCGTCACCCATGAACTCAGCCCGATCTGCGTAGGCGATCTTCATCGCTTCCGTCATCGTGCCGATTGTTCTTGAGGATCCGAATCCAAATGAACCTATCGTGTACGGTTCGAGCAGGTTCAGCATTTCCATCAGCACCAGCCCCCCCGAACTCGGGGGTCCCATCGAGATGATCTCATATCCGCGATAGCTGCCACGGATGGGAGGTCTCTCGATAGCCTGGTAGGAGCGAAGGTCGTCCAGCGAGATAAGACCGCCGCCGCGCTTCATTTCCGCAACGATCAGATCGGCAGTACGACCGCCATAGAATCCGTCCTTGCCGGTTTTCTGAATGCGCTGCAGTGTTCGGGCGAGCTCCTTCTGAACAAACAGGATCCCCTCTTCCAGAGGTTTCCCGTCATTCGTGAACGCTTTGCGGGTCGATGGACATTTGCCGAACTCATGAATTTCGGATTTGAGCTCATCTGTGAACTCGTGGCCGAGTCGGAATCCTTTCGATGCGAGGTCGATCGCCGGTTGCATGACTTTGTTCCGGTTGAGGGAACCGTAGTGCTCCAGGGCATAGAGCATCCCTGCCACCGATCCGGGCACACCGCAAGCGAGATAACCGTCCTGGCTTTTCTCCGGCACAAAATTCCCCTTGTCATCCAGGAACATGTTTTGACGCGCTGCCCCCGGGGCTTTTTCCCGATAATCGATCGTTGTCGTTCGCCCATCAGCCATGCGGATGACCATGAAACCGCCGCCGCCAATGTTGCCGGCTCCCGGAAATGTTACTGCGAGAGCAAACCCGACCGCCACTGCGGCATCGACAGCGTTGCCTCCGTTTTGAAGGATCTGGACTCCGACCTTCGATGCGTAGGCGTCGGCCGATACCACCATGCCGTGACGTGCACGAACCGGGCGCTTGGAAGCGAATAAATCCGAGGGGACCAGCAGAAGCAGAATGAGCGCAGACGCGACGAGGGATTTCATTGTGAGTCTGTCGGTTTGAATGACCGTGAGAAAAAGAAAGCGACCGGGTATCGATCATAAGCCGGTCGCTCAGTTGAATTCACAATACTCAGAGAATCAGGAGGTGGCCCGATCCCAGTTAGAACGGGAGATCATCGATCTTGCCGCCCGGCTCATCCTGTGCTGGCGCTCCGCCCGAATCCGGGGCCGATGCTGCCGTGCCGGCGCCGCGTCCGTCGAGCATAACCATCTCGTCCATCACGATCTCTGTCACGTATCGCTTGACACCTTGCTTGTCGTCGTAGTTGCGGTACTGAAGCCGTCCTTCGAGATAGAGCTTGCTCCCCTTTTTCAGATACTCGCCGCAGATTTCGGCCAGTTTCTTCCACGCGACAATGTTGTGCCACTGGGTTCGCTCCTGGGCATTCCCCTGCGGGTCTTTCCACGACTCGTTGGTGGCCACGCTGAACGAGGCCACTGCCACGCCGCCGCTGGTATATCGAAGCTCCGGATCTTTACCAAGGTTGCCGATCAGAATAACCTTGTTTACGCTGCGAGATGCCATAGTAAATCCTCCGCTGGGAACGAATATCGATAGTAGTTGATGAAGCTGAACGCTTTTCTCTACGGCAAGTTATCAGAAAAGCGATT
Organism: Ignavibacteriales bacterium; assembly: GCA_026390595.1. Taxonomy (NCBI): domain Bacteria; kingdom Pseudomonadati; phylum Ignavibacteriota; class Ignavibacteria; order Ignavibacteriales; species Ignavibacteriales bacterium. The sequence goes on along the minus strand of JAPLFQ010000019.1, from coordinate 20,957 downwards.
GAATGTCAAGGTGCGGTCGATTGGCGAATTAATGACTGCCAAGTACCAGCTGGATGATATGCAGCTGTGTCGCCGTCAGCACCAGCAATCGATCGCCGGCGTATGCGACGTCTTTGAATGGACCGCGTTCGGTTTTCATTTGCAGATCGGTTGGCCGAAGAGTGCGAACAAGTTCTCCTCTCCCGCCAAACCAGAACAGTGCGGCAGGCGTGACAACGAGTGCTCCGCCGCCGAGAAGACAGAACCCGCACGCATCGTTGAAGGTCCCCACCCCGATCGTCCGGACATAGTGACCGAAATAATCGAACTCGAGAAGGCGATCAGGTTCCAGGACGTACACCTGGTCGTTCAGTCCAACGAGGATTTTTTCAGGCTGCCGCAGCCGCGAGCGTTGATCATCGATGTCGCCGAAGGACCGTTCAAAACGGGTGTTCCCCGCGAATTTGATTACGCGAAGGTTGTCGCCGTCGAGCACGAAGAGATCGCCAAGACGCGAAAGGGCAACGCCGAGAGGGTATCCAAACCGTGCATTGGAAAAGGAGGTGTCACGCGTGGAAAACGAGGAGATAAAGTTGAGATTGCTGTCGAATCGTTGGATGCGATGATTACCGTAGTCGGACACGTAGAGATTCAGCCCGTCCGTGGCCAAACCTGTGGGCTTGTCAAACGTTGTGGACGCCCAGCCATAGCCTCCCACAGAACTGACGGCGGCGTCATCCCCTTTGAGCCGGAAGACCACATTACGCTCGGAGTCGGTGACGTAGATCCACCCCTGAGGAGTCGTGACGAGGCGAGACGCCTGAAGAAACGAACCGAGGATCTGAACTTCTGCGAGCGACGTATCGGTCCGGGTTTCAAAGCCCGGAGCCCCGACACTCAGCAGAAGTGCGACTATTTGAGGAAACGCTGCCAATCAGGATCCTGTAGCTCGCCTCGCTTCGTGGAGTGAACCAGCGTGTAATCACCGAATCCCGATCGATCGACGAAGATAAAATCCACGCCGTTTTCGATGGAATAGTAGTGCCACGTTTCGTACGGTTTGGTGTCCTGCGAGGACGGAAAGCGTTCTATTTCGTCCGGATCGGCATACAGCATCAACACTCTGCCGCGATCGGTCCGCCATCCGGGCCTGCCAAGCGCACGGAATCGTTGGTCGGCGTTGAGGACTCTCTGGAGGTAGACGGAGCGCAGGATGCCCGCCCTCCCTGATCTTCCCGCTTCAACTTCGGACCAGAACTTCGCCAGGAACTCACGGCGTCCGTCCTCCGAAGTGATCTGCGAAAACATCCGTATCTCCTGATCGTACGCGACATACTGGGCCTTGCGAAACTCATCCGCGAGCTCATCTGCCGTCATGCCAGCCAGCTCAGACGATTTGATCGATGCTGCCGCGGGCATTGTGGACTGGATGTGGGGATTGTAGGCGTAGAATGCCTTTTCGGATTGCGTTGTCGTTGTCCCCTTCTCGTCCACGATGACGAGGCGCAGGCGGTACTTGCCCGAGGAAAGGGATGCGACGTTCGACATTCCGGCCTCCACTGCGCTTTTTACTCCGAAATGCCGCGCTTTTAGGGATTCCTTTGCGAGCTTACCATCCGGGCCAACGATCTGTGTTTTCACCACATATGTCTGCGCAGTATCGAGATTGTAGACTTCGCAATAGTGGAACATCATTGGATGCGACGATGCACCGAACACGAGAGTTGGATTCGGAATGACCTCCAAAGAATTCTTGAAGTAGAGATCGTTCTTCTGGTCAGAGTTCTTCACGCTCGAGCACAACTCGAGGTCACTGATGGACGCACTTGCTCCGTAGCTGTGAATCTGAACCGGAATCGAAAGGCTGTCTTTTCGCGTCGGGGAAATAGAATCGACCGCAAACACTTCAAGCCGATAGTCACCGAACGGAAGCGCGTGACCGGCCTGACTGATGCTCACCGATCTGACTGAAATCTGAGAACTGTCCGGGGCAGGGATCAGCACCGTCGAGAGAATATTCACCCGGTATGCGCCGGTTTTCTCCTCCACGACGCGCGTATTCACCTTCAATACGCCCATGCGCTGTCCGTTCCGGTTACCGTAGCTGATCAGGCTCGGGTAGAATCCATAGTAGATTTCGAGATAGCCGCTGGAATCGTTGTTGTGGAATTTCGCATAGTCAATGTTTAGTACAAAGTTCTGTTTCTGCGCCGGTTTCTGGGCCAACCCGGGCGAAACAGCAAAGACCAGCAGCAGAACGAATCCGAATATCCTTTTCATTCCAACTCTCCTTTTGCAGTAATATATCAATACGAAATCAGGTTTGCAAGCAGCCGAAATGCGCCGGGATGGATATTCAGAAGCTGTTGTTGGAGAGCAAGGTCGACGTACGTAAGCGTCCCCGAACCCATGCGCCATTCCGCGATCAGCGGACTTCGATCGAGCTTCGCCTTCAAGGGGACGAGCGCCGTTTCGAGCGCAGGTCCGCTCAGGATGTTGTGTGCACGTCTGAAGAGCCAGAACTCCCAATCCTCCCATGTGATGCGGTTGGGACGCGTGAACACTTGATGGAGAGAATCGCTCTCCACCTCTGCTGCTTCCTCCAACGCATCAGATGAAGTCAGATGGAGCCCCTCAACGAGAGGAGCGGAGTTCCAAATGCCCGCGTCCTGTGCGAGAACAATCAAATGTCCTCCGCCTTCCACAAAGCGCTTGAGATACTGCGCCCACGACACGAGGTCTCTCATCAGCGTCATCGCTCTGCGATCGACGATCGCCACCTTGAACCCTCCCAGCTGTTCCGTCACTGCACGGGCGTTCCTGAGTTCCTTCCACCCTACTCCCAGCCGTCTCAGCGATTCTCCCGTGGTACCGTCCGTGAAGCCGGTGATCAGAGCCACGCGGATGTTTGAATCGACCCGAGCTTCGAACTGCCGCGCGGCGAACTTCGCGACTTTCTTTGTGGCTATGCTGACAGGCACGATGTACGTTCCTTCCCCAAGCGAGCGCTTCCAGTCCAGAACCAAAGTGTCCACCTCAGCTTGGTCCTTCACATTGATCCGGAACTCTTTCTTGCCGCTCGTGGCCAGGGAATCATCTACATAAACGGAGTCCCGCACCCCATCCCGCGAATGGTTGGTATTGCGTACAATCACCTGCTCACCCGGGAAGACGCGAACAATAGGCGTGAGAACTTCGGCGCTGAATCTCTCGGAGTAGAGCATGCGCGTCGTCGCCCGGTACACGAAGTTTTGCTCCCGCGTCTTCGACTTGCACATGATGAAAAACGTCAGATTCTTCCCAACGCTTGTCTGCGTAAGTCCTTCTCCAGCTGCCGGAAGATCATGATCAAGCCGCGACGGGGTCAGGAGGCGGTATGAATCGCGGAGCCGGAGTGCCCGTATCTTGCCGGGCGACTCATCCACATACCACTGTTGTTCTATGAACGGGAAGTAGACCCAGGTGGAGTCTCCGGGCCTGATTCCGGCGACTGAGTCTATCGTCAGGTGCGCCAATTGACGTTCCGTGAGGATCATGGGGTTGACCGAATACCGGACTTCCACGCCGAGCAATGCGAGGCGGAGGCTTTCGAGCGATATCTTCCATTGCATGCAGATTTTGCGCGCCTGTGACGGAAGATCCAGGGGGCGGGTCAGCCGGTCATCGACAGAATCGATCAGGGCAGCCACACGCCGGAGAGCGTCGGTTTGAGAGGCGGTGGACATGGTTCCGCCTGCAATGGTCCGCGCTACGCCCGCGATTCCTGCATCGATTCCCATGATGCGCGCAGGTGCAGGGCGCGGCAATCCCTCATCGACTGATTTCATCTGCCGGGATGGGCGCGGGTAGATGGCCTCATAGGCAATCGGTTGTCCCGATCCGTACCACTGCGTCCGCCGAACGGCGAGCGATGCATATGCTCTTCCTGCCTCCTGGCCAATCATCAGATACGATTTCTTCCAGAACGGATGCACACGGTCGACGGGTACACGCGCGCCAACCCGAGACCCGGTTTCCAGAAGCACTCTGTCGACGTTCCATCGGAACATTTCATCTGCTCCTCCTGCCCTCTTCTCTGCTTCTGTCGGTTCCAGCTTTCGGAGCGCATTGAGCAGTACATCGGCGAGCACTTCGCGCTGCGGGCTCCGTCCGTCGACGGCCCAATCCCGCGCAATCAGAATGACATCCGGGCGAAGATCGGTGAGGAGTTTGTTCAGGCGCATGCGCAGCGTATCGATGCTCCATTGTGACCGGACCACTGCCGTGTCACGGGCAGCGCCAAAATCCTGCATGTTGAGAAAATACTCCTCGCCGCCCAGGTGCGAGAGAGCCGCGGCAGCTTCACTTCTTCGCATCGCGGCAAGGTAGGACGGGTATTCCGCCCGCACATCGCTTTCCCCCGCTTCCCCGTTCGTTACGTAGGCACTGACGATTCTTGCGCCGACGCCTATCCGAAAATATGCCAGCGTTGCAAGGTCTTCATACCCGGGTTGAAGGGAAATGGAGAGCACGTTGAGCCGCGCTCTGGCGTCAAGGGAGCGCTGGTGAAGGGCTTCCTTGCCAGTCTGGGGGAAGTACTGGGCAAACGCCGGCGTGGCTACACCGAGGAAGAAAAAGGCGAACAGTGCACGAATGTTCTTATTCATCGTTCAGAAGGATGTGAAGATTTGGTTTAATTGAAGCGTGATGAGTACATGTCGGTTTGTAGTGATTCAACGCAGAGGCGCGGAGAACGCCAAGTATCGCAGAGCCTCATTCAAGCTTGTTTACGATACGCCGAATTCCTTTGACAAGAATCTCATGATGGAAGTTAATCAGGAGCCCAAGCCTTTTGTCTAGCAGACGCACATATGTTAAAACTTGGGACTTTATGACTGGTGGCAAAACATCCAGTGCCTTCAACTCCACGACAACTTTCTCTTCTACTAGAAAATCAACCCTGTACCCACAATCAAGCTTCAGATTTCGAAAAACAAGCGGCACTGGCTTCTGTCGCTCGAAATGCAGCCCCTGCGACTTCATTTCGGCTGCAAGACATTCTTCATATGCGCTCTCAAGCAACCCTGGACCCAGGGCCCTGTGCACTTCGATCGCACAACCAATAATTCTTTCTGATATATCGTTTTCGTGCAATGCCGTACCCACAGCGAATTCTTGAGTTCAATATCCCGCAATGTTCATCGCTCAGCGATTCTCGGCGGACTCGGCGTCTCAGCGTTGAAAGCCACTATTGTCGAGAAGAGATATCCTCGCATCGCATCTCCAACGCTTGATTGCACCGACTGCAACAAGAACGGCATAAATCTTCGAAAAAGCCACGGGAAACCCTTTGCTCTCCGTCCCCAGAAAAAGAGAGAGGCCGCCATGCTCTGGCGGCCTCTCTGACCTGCTACAGCTGAATCAATCGGCTCAGAACTCGAGCTTCACCGAGAACACCTGGTTCGCGCTGAAGTACTTCGCTGAGCGATATCCATAATCCAGGACCAAATTGATGCCTCCCAGATTATAGCCGAGTCCGAATCCATACGTGGCGCCGTAGATTTCGTTGTCCGAATTTTGCGGGACAGCAGAATATCCACCGCGGCCGTAGAGCTTCACGTCTTCCATTGAGTACGCAAGCTCAAGGCCCCCGTTGTAGGAGTCGAAGTAGAGATTGTTATTCGTGAACGAACCGCTCACGAGAGCATTGAAGTTATCGGCCAGCTTGTAATCATACGACAAGCCGATTTCCACCAATGCCGGGAGCTCGAACGAGGCCGCCTGCAGGAGATAGAATTCCTGCGGACGATTTCCGCCCGTTGCGATCGCCTGACGATAGAGACCCGTGCCCTCGAACTTCATTTGCGGGCCGACATTCTTTACCGCGAGGCCAAGGTTCAGCCCTTGCACACCGACAACTCCGGCATACTGGACTCCGAAATCAAACGCGAATCCCGACGAGGCTACGCGATCGATCTTCTCAGAGATCAGCTTGAGACCGAAGCCGATGGTGATGGCATCCGTCAGGGGACGGGAATAGGCTGCCGAGACAGTGACAAACGTTGGCGAGTAGAAGCGGCCGGACACGTTTTCCGGATCGTCTTCCGTCGTCAACGGGATGTCACCGAACGAGAGCGACTTGATTGTGAAACCGACGTTGCCGAAGCTGCCGAACTTACCGCCGACTGCTCCATAGACAACATTAACATCGGCAATGTATGACATCGATGAAAACATTGCTTCTGCACCACCGTCCATATGGGCAAGGCCGGCTGGATTCCAATACATAGCCTCAACCCCTTTGGTCGTGGAGATGCTTGATCCGCCGAGTGCGAGATCTCTGGCACCCACGGGAATCAGCAGCTCAGGCGCAGCAACAGCTCCCACGCGTTGATGCTGGGCCAAGGCCGGCACCGCCAGAAGCATCACCGCCATGCAGAGCAATACGGCTGCGAAGATTGCTTTCTGTTTCATAAAACTTTCTCCTTGTTATTCAAGTGCGTTGTCGAACCCTGGTTTAGTAGTAATCGAGAACTTCTTGCTGCTGGATGACCGAGAACTTCACCGTCTTTGTCACGCCGATATCCGGCAGTTCAATGTAGGCGATATAGACACCGCTCGCCACGGGATAGTTTCTCGCGTTCATCAGGTCCCAACGCATAAACTGGCTATCTGTGCTCTTATTCAAGGTCCTTACGAGGTGCCCTGCAATGCTGAAGATCCGGATTACAGCGTTCTTTGGCAGATTGTTGAAGGTGACGAAGCGGTCGAACCGGCTCGTCTCTGCTGTATTGGACGCGTAATACGGGTTCGGGAATACACCGATCTTTGCAGCACTGATCGCATCCTGGTCAGCTCCTGACAGAGGAGCGGGGGACGTGAAGTTGTACGTCACCTTCGACGTATTCAGCTTGCCTGCATTGATCTGGAAGTTGTCGCCGTCTGCCCAGGGAGGATCATTACGCCGGGCGCACGTCATCACCCACATCAACGGCATCGTCGCGTTGTTGGAGATGTTGGCTGCCATCAACGGATTCGGCGTCTCTGTGTAGGGCGCAGAGAAGATGAACGCGAACTCACGCGGTACGCTGTTGTCCACAGACGTCAGACCAGGATAGTAGCGACCGTCGATCAAACCGCCGACCACGTTGTTCTCGAAATTGCCGACAGACAAACGAACGGGCGGAGTCACATCGATGTCCCACGCTGAAAACGGCACGGCATAGTTGTAGTCTTGATATGGATAGCCGGAGGCCTTGTTGATGATCCAGGGAGCAAAGGACGGATCTGCGGGCGTGCTTGTGGTGCCTACAGCTCGCAGATATCGATATGATTTGGAATAGTTTGGAGACGACTGCGTCGCTGCTTTTGGATCCCACAATGTCGCAGGAACCGGCGCGAACTTCAGCAGCACCGAATGGTAATCTGCTGGCTTCAAGGTAGTTCCGATGCCACCAAACGCAAGGTGACCGGCCATACCGATTGTGCCATTTGCCACATCGTAGGCAGTCGCATCTCCGGCGTTGCTGAATCCTTCCAGACCGAGGCCAATGAAACCGCCAACAGGAGAAATGCGGCGTGTGCCAGACGGAACTGCGAAGCTCAGCATCCCAGGATTCGGTCCGATGATCTTCACCATCATACCGTCGACGAACAAGTAGTTGTCGTCGCCGCTCTGATTGGTCTGACCGGAAAGCATGACCTTATTGGCCTTCGTGACGTCGATGATGCTCCACTCAGTCGGAGTCTTCGTATCGTCAAACGTGACCTTGTACGTGTCTCCCGTGAGTGCACCTGGATTGATCACGAGCGGTACTGCCTTGCCATCGCTGGCTCCGCCCACGGTGACCTTCAGAGTGTCCCCAAACTTAGCCGTGAACACCTTGCCGAAAGGAACTTTCGGAATAACCGTGATCACGCCGGGGCTTGATTCAAGAGCCGCGATGTATCCGGGCACAGCCGTAACCGAGTACGCCGTGACGCCGAGATAATACGCCTGGCCATTGTACAGCTTCGCGACATCGCGAATGTTGTCCTGTGAAAAGCGGTACAGCCTCTTGACGCCTGCATCCGAACCGAACTGAATCGGTATTTTCAAGAATGCGCCGGATGCGAGATCGAACTGGTCGTTAAGAACCACTTTGATATCGTTGACGACATCATACGTGGCAATGCGCTTCGCATTCGCAAGCGTCGAACCTGCTGAGGGGAACTGGTACACGTTGTAACCCTCGAACGTATAGGATCCGGGTTCGGCAATCTTTGTTTCCGTAGCAAGGACTGCGGCCGCATTGTTGCCCCAATCAAGGATAACCTCGCCGTCCATTTCCGTGAATTTCACAACCGGTGCCGCAGGCGCTTTTGCGACCTTGAAGAGGAGGTCGAATGTCTGCTGCACGGCATTGTCACTCGCCTTCATGACGGAGACGCTGGAAAGACGGTCAGCGCCGATACCCACCACGAAGCCAACATACAGCTCCTGAGACTCGCCCGGGTCCAGTGTAAACGGACCGGTATTCAGAAGAATACGACGGTCGCCCATGACGAATGATGACGAGGTGCCTGCGCCGTCAACAAAGTTGCCCGCGACGATTCCCTTTGTGGGGTCGCCGGAGAGCGGGAACTTCGTCGGATAATGGGTCGCGGGATATGCATACACAACAGGAGGATCGGTAATTGTGCCGAGCGGAGCATAGCCACGCAACATGTTCCACCATTGGCCTGTTCCCGACGGATAGTTTGCAAATCCGGGGTCCGTGTACGGACTTCCGGCAGAGAAGTACGAGAATCCGCTCATGGGAAGATTCTTTTTCCCATAGACTCGCTTGAAGTCCACAACAGCAGAATCTCCCGCGCTGGTGATTGTCGGGCCGGCGAGGAAATCATAACCGGATGACGGAGGTGGCAATCCGAATTTCGTGAAAGTCTTATCGACCGGGTTGCCGTTGTATACAAAGCCCATGCTGCGGGCGCTGTCACAACCGGCGAGGTCGTCGGCAGCGTCACCAAGGTCGATATCCGACCATTGGCAAACATACATGCTATCAAGATAGAAGGCGCCAAAAGTTCCATTGCCAAGATCGACGCCGCCCTTGTTTGTGAATTTCACTCTCTTGAAATAGCAGTTGCCCATGGCATCCGTTCGCTTGTAACCCCAGGTGGTGACCTGGAGCTCGATGCCCTGCGACTCAGAACCTTCGAAACGAAGGGACTGCGCCTTGTCGAGATCGTTGTAGGCGGTCCACATCACCTGATCGGCAGGCGTGTTAGGATCACCGACACCGGGTTCGTCATATTTTCCAGAGACCAGGCTGTCAACCGTGAAATTTGGACCGAACACCGGAGGGGCCTGATAACCGGGTTTCCCGTTTCGCTCGATATACGGAGCGCCAAGGGCGACCGGCCAGTTCTTCCAATCTGTATCATACTGCGCCTTCACGGCATCCATTTCCGACTGCGTGACGTCGGCTTGCTTTGAGTGCTCAAAGCGGGTATACGCATCGAACTGCAATTCAGGATCCGTCATGTAGAAATAGTCACGGCGAACCTTGTAGTAGCGGACGTCCGGCGCATCGGGGCTGGCTGCTTTCGCAGAAGCTCCGACACCGGTCACATAGCCCGCCTTGTTTCCTACGTTTGAAAGATAGGTCGATCCGCCAACACGGATTTTCTGACCTTGTGATGGATTTTTCTTCGCAGCGTCCAGGAATTGCTTGCTACCAAAGACGATTCCGTCTTCGTACACAACGTTTCCGGTTCCTACGGGGTAATACACCCCGTTGTCTGCAGACGGCGAGTGATTGGATTCGCCATCGGATCGACCCCACGTCGTGATATTGTTAATGTTCAGGATCTGGTGCGTGGGAGTACCTGAAACCTTCCCGAGAGACTGCTTGTCGTTTTTGCCGCTGCCGGGTTTCTCGGCTGCGTTTGCGAGCGTCAAGAACAAAACGCTGAGCAACGCGAGCGACAAGTGCAGAATCTTTCTGAAGTTCATCATTACTGAAAACTCCTTTTTAGTTAAAGGGTTCACTACACGATTCATCCTCCCGTTCAGCTGGAGCGGAACAGGATTCGTTTCCCTGATTCAAGCTAGAAGTCCACGCGTGCGCCAACACGGATTTGCCGCGGAGCGCCGTATACGTCACCGACAAAGCTCTGCAAAATACCCCACCGGTTGTCAAGGTTGATCGCCTTATAGAAATCTGTGTAATTCGGGATCGCCTTGTACGACGCGGCGTTCGAGCTCTTCAGCCAGCCATCGTCAAACGGTGTGCCTGTTGACGGGTACACGTTGAGGATCTGCTTGGTGTTCAACACGTTCAGGACGTTGGCATAGATCGTGAAATTGACACTGCCAGCATAGATCGTCTTGTCCCAGTTCAGGTCGATGTTGAAGACCCACGGGGTCGTCGAAGCATTCGCAGGTTCAACCGGGGTTCGTGTCCGGGCATCCAACAACGCCCTGACGCCGATGTTCCATGCGCTTGCCTGACCAAGGTTCTGCGGCTCCTGAATCTTCGTGAAGTTGTGACCGCTGTTGAAGCTCATGAGCACATATAGACCCATGCCTTCAAGGATCGGGCCACCATCACCCTTTGCCCAACGATAGTCAATAACGAGGTTTCCGCGGTTCGCCTGGTTGTAAGGCAACGGCGCGGTGAAGTTCGGGAATCTTGCCTTTGTTTCGTCGGATGTAGCAACGCTATTCGATGCAGAGTTGGCACCAGTTCCCTGAGCGTCCGACAATGTGTAGTTGAGTTTTGCGGACAGCCGGTTTGTTCTTCTCAGCTCGAGCGAAAACTCGATGCCCTTGCTCGTGGCAAAGTCTTCGTTCTGGTACGCTGTGAAGCTGGGATTACCCTGAGAGTCGTAGACACGGCGAAGCTGGATCAGGTTCTTCGTGTCTTTGTAGAAGCCGTTCAGCGAGAACGCAAGGTTGTCCGTCAAATACTGACGGAACCCGACTTCGAACGACGTCGTCCGCTCGGGTTTCACAAACCACGGAGCGCTTCCGCTAAACGGAGAGCGGGTATTCGGGTTCACGATCGTCTGGAAACCGTTGTCACTGCGATACAACTGGCCGAGTGACGGCATCTGCGCGTACTTTCCATACTGCGCAAAGAAGATCGTGCGGTCAGTGACCGGGAACGAGAAGCTGATTCTAGGCAGGAACAGATGGTTCGCTGTCGTCCGCGTAAACGTTCCTGGATCGATATAGTTCAAAGTTTGATTGAGACCGTCCGGATAGACGTAGTCCTGCAGACCGGTAACCGGGTTGGTGGTCGTCGGGACTTCTTTCACGTCTGTATAGGAATACTCGTAGCGAACACCAAAATTCAGCACGAGGTCCTGATACTCAATCTTGTTCTGAATGTACGCTGATGCAAAGGTCGGCTTGTACGGTTTGTCCCACACCGTGGAGCTGCCGTCGACTGTGTAACCGTCCTTCTCATTTCCCAAGTAGTCATAGCCGTACGTCGTGACACCGCCCTGAACAATCGTGCGGGCTCGACGAGCGACTTCGAGGGGGATGCCTTTTGCCAGGTCTGAAGCGTAGACAACCGCATCGGCGTTGACGACACCATTCTGGTCGTTGTCAATCCAGCGGAGGTAGCCCGCAATGTCACTAAAGTTAAACGATCGATACAGCCAGTTCTCGATGCTGCCGCCAGCCTTCAATTCCCATCGGCCGGAGATCTGCGAGGTGAGGTCAATCGTTACCGCAGTTTGAGTCTGGTTGTACTTGCTGTACCCGTTGTTCGGAGCGTCGGGATCGGTGAAAGCGAACTGATAGATCGTAGTCATGTTCGGTGGGCCGGAATACCGGGAGCTCCAGCCGTGGCCATTGTAACCCTTGAAACCAGCCTGAGCGTTCGCCGCGCTGTCCGGATATGCCATCCAGTTGTCGCCAAACACCTTGTCGTACGTCCTGCCCCATTGTTTGGTGTAGGAAATGCCGACCTCGTAGTAGGTGGTCTGGCTGAGGAAGTGCGTCAAACGGAAGTTGCCAAATGCTGTGTTTGCATCGTTCCGTGACATCTTGTCCGGATTGCGGAAAATGGCGGATAATGACGGCCAGTAGCCGCCATTTATATTATTCCGGAACGAGTAGTTGCCGGATACCCTGATCTTCATGGGCAGGTTTGCCAGCTCAGCCATGTCAAAGAGCAGGTTGCCCTGTGCAGTGTTGGTCCAGTCCCAAGTCTGATTCGGATTGGCGTTCTTCAGCATCTCCACCGGACCGGGAAGTGATTCGCCAAGTACACGCGGCGCCCCGAACTCGTCCTGCGTCAGATTCGTGAATGAGAACGGCGTGATGAAACGTGAAGAACCGTTACGCACATAGTTGTATTGATCTGCGAGGAAGAACCGGACGCCGGACATGATCGGACCACTGATGGTTCCGACTGCGTTCTTGTACCCGCGAGAGGTCGTTCCGATGAATTCTTTGCCGGTCTTGGCAAAATCATCGGTCAGGTAATCCACCGACATCTTCAGTTGAGATCCGCCAGTCCTCATCGACGAACGGATGATGCCCGAGTTGGCTCCGCCAAACTCAGCAGTGAATCCGCCGGATTGAAGCTGGACCTCCTGAAGAGCCTCACGGATCAAGCTGACCATTTCGCCCATGCTCGACGGGTCTGTGACGTTCGCACCGTCAACAAAGTAGGCGACTTCACCGCTTCGTCCGCCACGGACGTAGAGGGCGCCTGCCTGTTGAACGACGCCTGCAGACAGAGCAACGATGTTCTGTACTCCGCGGAACGGCAGGGAGGCCACATCAGCCTGATTCGAAATACGGATTGTATTCGTTGTATTGCGCTGAATGAGAGGGCGCTCAGCGATAATTTCAACGCCCTGCACTTGCACGGCAGAACTCGACATCGCGAAGTTCTGTGACTTGGTAAGGCTCGCATTCACCTCGACGTTCGAATACGTCACAGGTGAATAGCCGATGTACGTTGCCTTCACCGTGTAGACTCCTGGTGGGACGCTGAGGATAACGTACTCGCCGTTGACATCGGTCGCCGCACCCAGGTTGGTGCCTTCAACTGTGATGTTGGCACCAATGAGTGCTTCGCCCGACTCCTTGTCCGTGACCTTACCACGCAGCTTGCCATCCTGCGCGACAAGGAGAACGGGAAGAAGAAGCAAAGCGGCTACAGCTAAAAGGAGCTTGCGGAACATAACGTACCTCCTTCGTAAATGAAGAATGTGAATTGTGAAGAGTGGAACACTGTTCTGGGTCGAAGTCCCGGCATTGATTGCAGGGGACTATCGGCGGGTACAACGAGGAAAGGGTATCAAGCTGGTTTTTTCGGACGCGCAAAAACAACACAACGCACCGTCGTCCGAATTAGCAGGTCACCTCCTTCTTGATGGGAATGCTTGCCAGTGAGACGGGTTATTTGCCAAATATGCTTAACTGAATATATAACACGAGAATACGTTTGTCAAGCGGAAATTGTCATTTCGTAACATTATCCTTGACATCATTCCCGGAATCCCTTGGGACGAAATGCACTCAAAGCCGCACAGCCCTTACCTCTGTGACCCCCTCGATCATGCCCACCCTCTCGAGCACACCTTCGCTCAACGGGGTGTCTACATTAATGACCGTGAGCGCCTTCTGACCGGGCTTGTCTCGTCCCAGGGACAGACCCCCGATGTTGATTTTTTCATCTGCCAATGTGGCACCGACGCGAGCCAGCATTCCGGGCTTATCTATATTACTGTAGAATAGAAGGGATCCCTCTGGATTCACTTCGAAGTGGAAGTCATCAATGCGAACGATGCGCGCGTGGGTATTGCTGAAGACGGTCCCCGCCAAACGACGCGCTTCCCTGTCTGTTTCGTACCGCACCGTGATCAGATGCATGTACGAGGGGTGCTCGCTTTCTCTCTCTTCGTCCACAGCGAGCCCCATCTCCCGCGCTATCATACGCGCGTTCACGAGATTCACCGGTTCGGAAATCAATTTCATGAAGGCTCCCTTAAGAACCGCCGCAGTCACAAGGTCGAGCGAAGGAGAAAGAAATGCGCCGCTGCAGGTGACGGAGATTTTTTTCAACTGCCCCGCCATCAATTGAGCCAGGAGACTTCCGAGTTTCTCGGCGAGAGCAACGAAAGGCTTGAGCTCTTTGTTTAGCGCGAGTTGGACCACCTCTCCGTTCACAGCGCCGGCGATGCCCCGCTCGTTCAACATATCAGAAACCTGCACTGCGATCTGACGGGCAACTTTTTCCTGCGCCTCTTCCGTTGACGCACCGAGGTGAGGAGTAGCGATCACGCGCGGATGATGGAACAACGGCTGATCTCCCGGCGGCTCTTTCTCAAAAACGTCGAGGGCTGCCCCGGCCACCTTGCCGGACTGCAAACCCCTGAGCAGCGCATGCTCGTCGACGATTCCCCCGCGAGCGCAGTTGATGATGCGAACCCCGTTTTTGCATTTCACTAATGAATCGTCACCGATAAGTCCTTTCGTTTCATCGTTCAGCGGAGTGTGGAGGGTGATGAAATCGGATCGCTTGAAAATTCCGTCCAGGGACACCAGCTCGATGTTCGCTCTTGCTGCGACCTCGGCGGAGAGCACAGGATCGTATCCGATTGTCACCATGCCAAACGCCTGACAACGCGAGGCGACTTCTCTGCCGATCTTTCCTAAACCTACAATCCCTATCGTTTTCTCTAGAAGTTCTGTGCCGATATAGCTCTTCCGGTCCCACTTCCCCTGCCGGATCGACTCGTTTGCCTGAGGGATATTCCGGGCCATGGAGAGCAGCAACGACATCGTGTGCTCGGCGGCTGAGATCGTGTTGCCGCCGGGAGTGTTCATGACGACGATGCCGTGCCTGGTGGCTGCGTCGACATCAACGTTGTCCACTCCCGCTCCTGCCCTTCCGATGATCTTCAGATTCGGAGCTGCAGCGATAACGTCGGCCGTGACCTTCGTTCCGCTTCTGACAATCAGCACATCGTAATCCGCTATGATCGACTTCAGTTGATCCGGAGAGAGGTTGGGTTTAGAGACAACTTCGAAGCCCTCCGAGGTGAGGATGTCGGAGCAGACCTGTTCAATCGGATCACTTAGAAGGACTTTCAAGGGAATTCTCAGTTTAGAGTTTTGAGTTAGTAGTTTTGAGTTTTGAGTTCCAAGTTCAAATTTCAAAATTGTATTGAGGCAACAGCTGGAATTCTAAATCCGTGACAATCCGCGTTGTTTCCGTGTGATCCGCGGTTAAAGACAAAGCAACCACGGATGACACGGATGAGACGGATCCACACAGATTGTTGTCATGACCTCATCAGAAACGAGGCCTGAGCGGCGCGAACTCCGTTCCCTGATTCAATAGCTGGGTCTTTTTGATTTTCAGTGATTGAGGTGCTTACTAACTCTCTGACAACCGGGGTTGAGGCAACATCTGGAATTCTAAATCCGTGACAATCCGCGCTGTTTCCGTGTGATCCGTGGTTAAATTCAAAGCAACCACGGATGACACGGATGTAACGGATCCACACGGATTGTTATCGCGCGGTCGTAAGGAACGAAGCCTGTGCTGCGCGTAAACCGCTGCCAAGCTCGAACGAATATCCACTCTCGAACAGCACCATCTCGAGCGCCGCGACCATTGTGATCATGTCCAGCTCGTCGTAGTAGCCAAGATGGGAAACCCGGAATAACTTCCCGGCGTATTCGTCCTGGCCGCCTGCAATCGTGATGCCATACTTCTCTTTCAGAGTGGAGTTGAACACCTTCCAGTCAATTCCAGCGGGAAGCCAAACCGGCGTGACCGCAAAGGATGGAGAATCAGAGAAGAGCTTGAGCCCCATTCCCTTGACCCCCTCGCGTAATCCTGTCGCAAGCCGCTCATGTCTTCTCCAGACGTTCTCGATCCCTTCCTTCCGGATCATCTGCAGTGCCGCGTCGAGGCCGATGACCAGCGAGATCGCGGGCGTCCACGGTGTGTCATCATTCTCGTGGCATTTGAGCGCTTTACGAAGGTCGAAATAGAATTTGGGGAGTGTGGATCTCTCCATCGCCTCAACCGCACGCTTGCTAACAGCGACGAACGCCAGCCCCGGAGGAATCATCAGCCATTTTTGGGAACCGGTCACGCAGACATCGATCCCCCATTCGTCAAAACGGAATTCATGCGCGCCGATCGCCGTTATACCGTCAACACAGACGAGCGCATCTGAGTTCTCTCGGATGAGTTTTGCCAGGTTTTTGACATCGGTGGCCGTACCCGTCGAAGTCTCGCTGTGGACGAGATAGACCCCCCTTGCTTGCGGATGCTCCTTCAGGGCGGAAAGCACCTGCCCGGGGGTGGGAGCTTTCCCCCATTCGACCTTGATCTCAACTGCGTTGAGCCCGAAGACCCGCGGCATTTTCACCCAGCGCTCGCCGAACTTTCCTCCGTTGACTGCGATGACGGTGTCTCCCGGGGAGAACAAGCTCACGAACGTTGCCTCCACCCCCCCGGTTCCGGAGCTTGCAAGTGTCAGCACAGGCTGATCGGTTTGGAAAACGTACTTCAGGTTCTGATTGACCCGTTTGAATATCTCCCTGAACTCGGGATGACGGTGATGGATGATCGGCTCAGCCATCTTCAGCATCACTGTTTCCGGAACGGGAGTTGGACCTGGTGTGAATAATCGTTTTTTCATTTGGCAGAAAATCCCGGGATGATTCATAGAAGTGAAGCTCTGAGGAAACATAGCGATCAGGTGCGCGATATGCAACCGCACGCTGTTGTGCTGCGGAAAGTAGTGTGTCGATCCTGTGCTCGAGGGGAAAGGTGTCGCAGGCCGCTTAGAGTCTTCGACTTCGTCCCGACAAAAAGCGCCCAATAGAAGACATCAAGGAATGTCGGGACTGCGCTCAGACTGACGGTGCTTTTCTTTTAGGTAAACCAAAAAACCATAGCCACCCTGAGCGCAGTGGCCGCCGATAGGCGGGCACAGAGTCGAAGAATTGAAGGATGGCACAAACCCGTTACGGTCTTCGACTCCGCTCAGACCGACGGTGCTTTTCTTTTAGGTAAACCAAAAAACCATAGCCACCCTGAGCGCAGTGGCCGCCGATAGGCGGGCACGGAGTCGAAGAATTGGAGGATGGCACAAACCCGTTACGGTCTTCGACTCCGCTCAGACCGACGGTGCTTTTCTTCTAGGTAAACCAAAAAACCATAGCCATCCTGAGCGCAGTGGCCGCCGATAGGCGGGCACGGAGTCGAAGGATGCTCCATGCTTGGCAGAATCGCATGTCCCACCCTAGCAAAAAAAATGCCAAGCATTTCTGGTTGTCTCCTTTTCTTCAGATCGCCTATCATGTGATAAAAGGAGGCGAAAAATGTCAAAGGGCGCGTGGGTCTACATACTTCTATGCAGTGATGCTTCGTATTATACAGGGGTCACCACTAACCTCGATCGGAGGATGGAACAGCACCAGCTCGGCACCTTCCGGGGCTACACGTCGGCTCGTCGGCCGGTGAAACTTGTGTGGCTGTGTGAGTTTCCTGATATCTTTCAGGCGATGGACGTCGAGAAACAAATCAAGGGATGGTCGAGGAAGAAGAAAGAAGCGCTGATCAAAGGAGACTTTGACTTGCTTCACGAACTGGCGCAGTCAAAGGAAATGAGAGAACGGAGAGCTTCGCGGAAAGAGAAACGGGGCTCATCCTCGTGACAGCGCTCCGGACGATTTCGGCGCAGAACAGTCTTCGACTTCGTCCTTCGACTCGCCCAAAGTCAGGGCTCGCTCAGGACTGCGCTCAGACTGACGCAGTTTTTTGCAGCAAACGAAATAACACCACCGTCCTGAGCGCAGCGCCGACGATTCGCAGTCGGCGCGGAGTCGAAGGATGGCACATCAACACAAAGGCCCCGAAGTGATCCGGGGCCTTTGTTGAAACAAAAAATTCTCTCAAGAGTGCGGTCCTTAGACGGCCTCCTTCTTCTGATTCAGTGCGTGGTTCATGTGAACATCAATGAGGCGAAGCAATTCACCCTTGCCTTCGCTCGTGATGATGGAGAACGGCACGATTCCCCGGCATGAACCTTCCGTCAGCTGCTGGTTGAAGCGAACCTTGTAGGCCTCGAGCTGCTTGGTGAGCTTGCTCACGGGCAGCTTGTCGGCTTTCGTCAGGATAAGCAGGTCGGGAATCTCGTAGTACTCGAGCCAGTCCATCATCATGAGATCGAGCGGAGTCGGTTCCTGGCGGGAGTCGATCAGCTGCATACCCAGTGCGATGGGGCGTCCGCGTTTGAGGAAATCCTCGATGAGGCGTTTCCATCCCGCGCGCATCTGTTCCGGCACCTTGGCGTAACCATATCCCGGGAGATCGACGAAATAAAACTGATTGTTGATGATGTAGTAGTTGATTTCCCTGGTCTTGCCCGGCGTGGAGCTCGATCGGGCGAGGCTCTTGCGATTGCACATCTTGTTCAGCAACGACGACTTGCCGACATTCGACCGGCCGATGAACAGGACTTCTTTCAGCTCATTCTTCGGAAGCTGGTGAAGATCCGCTACACCCTGGAGAAATTCAGCAGACGTGATTTTGAGCATGGAGACTTCCCTCTCTTCGACAAAACCAGAAAGAACAGTCTACTCTCACTATTTGGAGTTAGACTCCGCGGCCTTGGGCTCCGACGGTTCAGCGTTTGCCGGCGTTTCCGGTGCGGCTTCTGTCGTTGCCTTTTCGGCTTTCTTTGATGATTCGGGCTTACCCTTCTTTGGTCCCCGCTTGCGAGCTGCAGCAGCTTTTGCCTTTGTCTTTGGCGCAACTTTTTCCTGGCCGGTGTTGAAATCGACCAGTTCCACGATAGCAACTTCAGCGCCGTCACCGTGGCGCCTTCCAAGTTTCACGACGCGCGTGTAGCCTCCGGCGCGTGTTGCCACTTTCGGAGCGATATCGTTGAAGAGTGTGGTCACGGCTTCCCGGTCACGAAGGAACGCGAACACCTCACGGCGTGCATGGACATCTTTCGGCTTTCCATCGCCTTCTTTCGCCACAGCCCGCTTTGCCCGCGTAATGAGCTTCTCCACCACAGACCGGGCTTCTTTCGCCTTCGCCGTCGTTGTGCGTATCTTCTTGTGCCGGATGACCGCCACGCTCAAGGCCGAGAGCGTCGCTTTGCGATGGCTTGCGGTTCTTCCGAGTTTTCGACCTGACTTTCGATGACGCATTCTTCAGTTCCTCTTAGTGATAGCTAAACACAACAGGGCACGAGGTCATTCTGCCGGACATCCAGGCTTACTCGTTGCTGTCTTTCAGATACTTATCCACATCCATCCCAAAATTCAGAGCCAGTTCATCGACGATCGCAGACAACTCGGCGAGCGACTTGCGGCCGAAATTCCGGAATTTCAGAAGTTCCGATTCATCCTTGCGGACGAGATCGGCGATGGTTTTGATATTTGCAGACCGTAAGCAGTTGTGCGAGCGGACCGAAAGCTCCAGTTCATCCACGGACATCTTGAGGGTCTTTCGGATCGATGCCAGCTTCGCCTCTTCTTCGCTCTCCACTTTCTCGGTCTCCGGCTCCGCTTCAAAGTTGATGAAGAGCTGGATGTGATCGCGCAGGATCTTGCCCGCGTGCGTGAGCGCCTCTTCCGGTGAAGTCGATCCGTCTGTCTCGATCTCGAGGATCAACTTCTCGAAATCTGTCTGCCCGCCGACGCGTGTCGGTTCGACAAAGAACCGGACGTTTCTGATCGGCGTGAAAATCGAATCGATCGCAATCGTCCCGATCGGCTGATCCGGGGCCTTGTTCTCTTCGGACGGGACGTATCCCTTGCCGCGGCCGAGCCGGAGCTCGAGTTCGAAGTTGGCTTCCTTGCCGAGCGTGGCGAGGTGAAGTTGCGGATTCAGAACCTCAAGTTCGGCGGAGGCTTTCTGAATGTCACCGGCTTTCAATTCTCCGGGTCCCTTGACAACCAGCGTCACTTTCGTGAGCTTTTTGTTGATGGGTTTCATTCGAACCTGCTTAAGGTTCAAGACCAGATCGGCGACATCTTCCACCACACCTTTGATCGTGGAGAACTCATGCTGGATGCCGTCAACCCGTATGGCAGTAGTCGCCGTTCCGGGAAGTGAAGACAGCAGCACTCGTCGGAAAGAATTGCCAAGCGTAACTCCGAAACCCTTCTCGAGCGGCTGGACAGTGAAGCGCCCAAAGGTTGGGGTCAGGGAGCTCTCGTCGATCTCGATCTTTTCTGGCATCTGAACTAATGCGTTGCTCATAGTTCTCTTTCCTCTCGCTGTTCGCGAGGACGTTGGAGGCTGTCCAAAATGTAGGTCGAAATGTCATTTCGACCACGTTGAGGTTCAAGAATCCTCGATAGTCGAGATTTCCTGAACTAGCAGTAAGGATTGATAGTACTTTCTGGACAGCCTTGATGAAACATTGATGAACGACCGTTAAGGTTACTTCGAATACAACTCGACGATGAGCTGCTCGTTGGCTTGCAGCGGCACATCGGCGCGCTCCGGAACCTGCAAAAATGTTCCGGTCAACGTCGCCTTGTCAAGACTCAGCCAGGGGAGCATTGCCGTATCTTTGACGCGCTTCATCGAGGAATGGATAAGGTCCAGCTTCTTGCTCTTCTCGCGAACCTGGATCACGTCACCCGGATTCAGGAGGTAGGAAGCAATATCAACGACCTGATTGTTGACAGTAAAATGACGATGGAGAATCAGTTGACGGGCCGACTTCCGTGACGGGGCAAGCCCCATCCGGTAGACGACATTGTCAAAGCGGCGTTCAAGCGTCTTAACCAGGATTTCGCCTGTCCGGCCGGTCTGCTTCAACGCGCGCTCAAAGTAGTTCCTGAACTGCGTCTCCAGCAATCCGTATGATCGCTTCACCTTCTGCTTCTCGCGAAGCTGGATCCCGTACTCGGAGATCTTCTGGCGACGGTTCTGGCCGTGTTGTCCCGGCGGAAAAGCCCTTCGTTCTACAGGACATTTTTCCGTGTAGCATTTCGTCCC